>JACSRL010000676.1 GCA_014879765.1 Anaerolinea sp.
GGCTACTCAACCGACGGGATCGGCGGGTTTCGATACGCCGCAGACGGCTACTCAACCGACGGGATCGGCTGGAGAGAGACGCCCCTACGGCCTGGCCCTGACCCTGGGCGGCGGCGAGGTGAGCCTGCTGGAGCTGACCGGCGCCTATGCGGCCCTCGCCAACGGCGGCTACCGGGTGACGCCCTACGCCATCGAACGCATCGAGGACGCCGACGGCGAGCTCCTCTGGCGCGCCGATCACGGCTCACGGCTCACGGCTCGCGCCCTCGACCCGCGCGTCGCCTACCTGATCACCGATATCCTCAGCGACGACGACGCGCGCGCGCCTTCCTTTGGCCGCAACAGCGTGCTCAAGCTGAGCCGGCCGGCCGCGGTCAAGACCGGCACCACCACCGACTGGCGCGACAACTGGACCGTGGGCTACACGCCGGACCTGGCAGGCGGCGTCTGGGTGGGCAATGCCGACAACACCCCCATGTTGGGCGTCAGCGGCGTCAGCGGCGCTGGCCCCATCTGGCGCGATATGATGGAGATGGCGCACAAGGGGCTGCCGCGCCGCCGTTTCCAGCAGCCTGACGGCCTGGTGCGGGCCGAGATCTGCATCGATTCGGGCTTGCTGCCCACCCAGTGGTGCAGCCGTCGCCGCAGCGAGCTCTTCATCGCCGGCACAGAGCCAGTGGACTTCGACGCGGTTTACCGCCCGCTGGCGGTGGACCGCTGCCGCGGCGGGCTGGCCGGGCCGCAGACGACGCCCGAATGCAGCGAACAGCGCGTCTTGCGCATCTACCCGGCAGAGCTGCGCGAGTGGGCGCTGGCCCAGGGCATCGAACAGCCGGTGGACGTGATGCGTGAGACGTGGAACGTGACCGATGAGGCGTCTACCGGTGAGCAGTTGTTTATAGAGGCCAACGCGACATCCGGCGGGTTGGCTTTGATCAGCCCGGATCCGAACAGCGTCTTCAAGCTGTCAACGGGGATGCCGGGCGGGTTGCAGCAGGTGCGGCTGGCCGCGCGGCCGCTGGGCGCAACGCTGCCCGACCAGGTGACTTTTCTGGTCGATGGCCAGCCGGTGGGCCGATCGACCCGCCTGCCCTTCGAAATCTGGTGGACGCTGCAGCCGGGCGCGCACCACATCAGCGCGGTGGCGCTGGACGCCGATGGCGAGCAAGTGACCAGCGCCGGGCTATGGATCGAAGTGCAATGAAAGCTATTTCCCGCTCCCGCCGGTTCTGTGAGCCGGCGATAGACCCACACACCTTGATAGATCAAACATCAGGAAACTGAGGCCGCCATGTCTTACAAAATGAGCAAACAAATCCATATCATGCTGTTGCTGGTCATCATCGCCAGCCTGCTGCTGGCCAGTTGCGGCCGGCCGGTGCAGCCAGGGCCAGGCCCTGAGCCGCAGACCGCGCCGCTGGAGACGGCACCTGCTGGCCAGCCCGCGGCCGCCACAACGCCGGCTGTCCCAGCAACGCCCACCATCGCGCCGACCCCGACCGTCGCGCCGCTGGACCTGCCGCCGGTGGCCGTCTCCACCTCCCCGCAGCGCGGCCAGGAACAGCCGCTGGACGCGCCGGTGGTGATCACCTTCGACCAGCCGATGGATGCGGCCAGCACGGCTGCAGCCTTCGCCATCGAGCCAGAAACGGCCGGCCAGGCCATGCTGGTGGGCAACGATCTGGTGTGGACCCCGGCCCAGCCGCTGGCGCGCGGTGAAAGCTACCGCGTCTCGGTCAGCCAGGAGGCCAAAAGCGCGAGCGGTGAGCCGCTGGCCGCGCCGGTCGATCTGCGCTTCAACGCGGTCGGCTTCCTCCAGGTGACCAGCAGCCAGCCGGCCGACGGCAATGAGGAGGTCAGCGTCGATTCGCCCATCACGGTGATCTTCAACCGGCCGGTGGTTCCGCTGACCGGCGGCGGCGGGGGCGAGGAGACCTCGCCCCTACGCATTGAACCGGCCACGCCTGGCGGCGGGGGCGAGGAGACCTCGCCCCTACGCATTGAACCGGCCACGCCTGGAACCGGCCAGTGGTTGAACACCAGCATCTACAGCTTCACGCCCAAGACCGCGCTGGCCGGCGGCGCGACCTACAAGGTGACCGTGCCGGCCGGTCTGACCGACGTCAGCGGCGGCCTGCTGGCCGAGGATGTGGTCATCAACTTCCAGACCGCCAGCCCGATTGTGCTGACGGCCGCGCCCGACGGCCCCATGGCCTGGCCCACCAAGCCGATCACCGTCACCTTCAGCCAGCCCATGGATCGCGCATCGACGCAGGCAGCCTTTGCCCTGCGCCACGCCGACGCCAAGACGCAGGTGACGGGCCGCTTCATCTGGAGTGAGGGGAGCCGCGTGCTGCGCTTCCAGCCGTTGACGCCGCTGGCCTACGACACAGCCTATACCGTGCAGATCGGCCAAAGCGCGCGGGCGGCCGCGGGCCAGGCCACGCTGCGCCAGCCCTTTGTCAGCCGCTTCCAGACCGCGCCGCTGATCGGCATCGGAAGCACCTCGCCGCCCGATGGCGCCACAGGTGTCGCGGTGGAGGAGCAGATGGGCATTCTGTTCCAGGGCCTCGTCGATGAAAGCACGCTGGGCCAGGAGGCCTTCACCATCCTGCCCAAGCCCAGCGACGTCTTCAGCTACTTCAACTCCTACGACAACAGTTGGCAGATCAGTTGGCCGCGCTTGCCAGAGACCAGCTACACGGTGACGCTCAGCGGCGACATTCAGGACGTGTTCGGCAACCGGCTGGGGACGCGGCGCTTCCGCTTCGAGACCGGCCAGCGCCGCCCCTTCGCCCATCTCAACGTGCCCAACGACATCGGCACCTACAACGCCTACACCAGCACGCTGATCGCGGCCAGCTATCGCAACGTCAGCGAGCTGAACTTCAAGCTCTACAGCGTCAGCGAAAAGGAGGCCACCCAACTGCTGGGCCAAAACCGCTGGGACGCGCTGCGCTCCTTCACCCCCAAGGCAGACGCTCTGCTGCGCGCATGGACGACGCCCGTGTCGCCGGAGCCCAACAGCAACAACCTGATCAAGATACCGCTGGCCGAGGATGGCGGGCCGCTGCCGGCCGGCATCTACTGGGTGGAGATGCGCGCGCCGGAGGTCAAATATGGCGACGGCTCGACCGAGTCGGGCCAGACGCCGCCGCGCCATCTGCTGATCGTCTCCCCCTTCAATCTGATCACCAAACGCACGGTGGATGAAACGCTGGTCTGGGTCACCGACTTGCAGTCGGGCCAGCCGGTGGCCGGCGTGCCGGTGCGCCTGGTGGGAGACAGTGAGGTGCAGGTTGTCAGCGACGTGGACGGCATCGCGCGCGGCGCGGTGACGACCAAGGAGCCGTGGACGCCGATCACCGTCTTCGCGGGGGTGGCTGGCTCGGTCGGAGACCGGCCAGAGCAGGGTAGCGTGGCTGGCTCGGTCGGAGACCGGCCAGAG
>JACSRL010000137.1 GCA_014879765.1 Anaerolinea sp.
GCCAGGGCCAGCGCGTCTTCGGCGCTGCCGGCCGTGCTGGCGCGATAGCCGGCCTGCTCCAGTTGCAGGCCGGTGCTGCGGCGCATCAGCGCATCGTCGTCGACAATCAGAATGTGTGCGGGCATGATGGGGCATTCTACCACCGATCGGCCCGACGCCCAAGGGGCTACTGCGCCGGCGCGGCTGCGGCCTGGCCCAGGCGAATCTTGGGCAGCGTGGAGAACCATGCGCCGCCGGCCGCAGCCAGGCCCTTGACAGCCTCAGCGCCGTTGGCAGCCTGCCGGCCGATGGCCGCGGCGGCCTCTTGCAGCGCGGAGGGGGAGCGCTGTGCGCTTGATTTATCCTCGATTTGAGCCGCGCCGGCCTGGGCTGAGCCAGGGCTCAGGGCGTCGCCGATGGCAGCCACGGCGCTGCGCGCCTCCAGCCGGACGCTGGCATCGGCGTCGATGTGGGCCACGGGAACGGCCACCTGGCAGCGCGCCTGGACAAAGGCATCCAGCAGATTGCCGCGCAAGGGGATGAACAGGGTGAACTGGAGGCTGCTGTCCAGCAGCTTGTCCGGCTCGATGCTGGAGCGCACGACGCCGTCCAGCAGAACGCCGTCCGCGCTGAGGGTCACCAGGCCCTGCACAGCCAGCGGCCTGGCCTGGATGCCCAGCCATTGGCCCAGCGCGCCGGCCTCCACCGACCAGGCGCCGCCCACCTTCAGGTAGTCGTCCACCTCTTTGCCGGCCAGGCCGGCCACGGTCACCTGGCCGCGCTGGCGGGCCAGCAGCGTGTCGGGCAGCAGCGCCAGGGCGCCGGGCAGCTCTTGCAGCGGGCCGGCCAGAAGCAGTTCACCGGCCGGGTTGACGTTGACGTTGCCGGCCAGATAGACCAGCGGCTCCTCGGTGTCGATGATCAGGCTGAGCTTCTGCCCGGCCGGGGCCGAGAGGCTGAGCGCGTCGTCAGGTTCAGCGCCCTGAACGGTCATCTCCAGGCCGGAGGAGATGTCGAAGAAGAGGTAGCGGTGTTCCGGGTCCAGCGAAGCGGCCAGGTGGCCCAGATTCTTGCCCAGGTCCAGACCGACCGCGGCCCTGGCCGGCTGGATCAGGCTCTGGTCGCCCAAGGCGGCGAGGTTGGGGAGGGGCAGTTGGGCGGTGCCGTTCAGGCGCTGGATGCGGCTGCCCTCGCCCAGCTCCACGTCCAGTTGCGCCTTGGGCAACACGATCTTGCCGATGGGCAAGGTCAGGGCGAGGTCGTCGTCGATGGCCAGGTGCGCCCCGGCCGGCAACGCGTCGGTCTGGCTCTGCAAGGCGGCGATGCCCAGCGCAGCGCCCAGCCGCGCCAGGGGAGAGACGCCTTCCAGGCCGAGCTCGGCCGTACATGCGCCGCCCTCGCATTCGATGCTGATGGGGGTGTTGGGTGCGCCGGTGTCGGCTGATGCGCTGCCGACCGTGGCGCCGAACAGCAGGGTGATGATGACCAGTGCGGGAATGAGCTTGTGCATAGATGAATGATCTCCTTGGACCAGGTACGGCGCTTGCTGTGCAGCCAGCTTTCATCTTATCAGCTTGCGGCGTGCGGGTCTTTAAGTGCGGCTGCCAGTTGTCTTAAGGGAGTCTTAAGCGACGCCGCCCGGGCTTGGATTTGATGAGTCGGGGCGATTGGCGATAGTTCAGATCGCGATTATAATAATCACAGGTAACTGTCCAGATAGCACTAGAAACCAGTTTTTGTCTCGCAGACCGAGGTGGTGGCGGCATGAAAGGCCGTTGCGAAGATAGGAATCGTGTCCGCACGAAAAAAACCGGTTTCTGAACGACTGGCTGAGCAGTCACAACAGCGATTTGAACTCCGAACCATTCAAGCGCCGGGCGCCTTTGTTCGTGATCTGTGGTGGAAAATTGGCATCCCAATCCTCACGCAAGCGCAAATCGAAGACCCCTTTCGCTAAACGCCTCCTGGATCTGATCTCTGAGCCAGAGTTCATCCGGCTCGAACACAGCTTGAGCGAACCCAACTTCTTCACCGTTGTTGGGCGTTCGCACTTTGAGCGTTGGCACTCGGCCTTTTGGGGCTGGCTATTGGACGCCGGTGGCTCCCATTTGCTGGCCGACTATGTCTTTCGGCGCTTTCTCCTCCTTCTCCTTGATGAAAGATGTCTGAGAGCATCTAGCCATTCGGACAAGCATCTCATCTATCTTTTGCCGGTGGCGAAGTTTTCAGACATCCAGGTGTCGCCCAACGAATATCAGTCATCGGAAACCAGCGTGGCTGGCGTCGGTCGTTTTGACATTTTTCTGGCGGCCAAGTATGTGGGCGAGGATGGTCAGACAGGCCACATTAACGCGGTATTCGAGCTGAAGATCGACTCAAGACCGAATGGCAGCCAGGCAACAAAATACGCCGATTGGCTGTGGACCACGTATCCCGAAGATATCAACCTGCTGATCTACATCTCGCCTATCCTGGAGCGCGACTCTCAATCCACAGTTGGGGATGAACGATGGTATTGCCTGGATTACCAATTGCTCCACGACAAGCTGTTGCTTTCATTGCTGGATCACCCAGGTCTCAACGACAAAGTGAAGCCCTTCATCATTCAGTACATCAATAATCTGAAAACCAGACACAAAGGTGTAAAGATGGCCATCACAGACGAAGAAAAAAGACTGGCGTTGGCGCTCTATGATCGATACAGCGATGTCTTCGACTCCATCTATGATGCCCTGGCATCGACAGGCACCATCGACTACAGTACGGCCGACATCACCCCGGCTAAGGGACGTTCAACGGGCCGACTGGCCGTCAGGTTGGGTAGCAAGGTGGTCGCCGATGACACAGTGCGCCTGCTCTTTGAACAGGTCTTGAGGCATCTCGTGGATCAAGGCGATGTCACCAGAATGCCACTTCCCTGGGGGCCCAGCAGGTCCCGATACCTCCTGACCAATCAAACACCTCCCCTGCATCCAAATGGACGCGAGTTTTTCTATCCCGTCACCTACAAGGGATACGCCATGGAAAGCCACTACGCCAGAGACAGAGCTCTCAGGCTGTTGGGCGACCTTTGTGACAGATTGGAAATTGAGTTCGAGGTGATTGACGCCTGACAGGCATCTTTATTCCTTCCCTTCTGAGGTTCCCATGCAAATCGATCTCTTCTACGACACCACCTGCCCCTGGTGCTGTATCGGCAAACGTCATTTACAACTGGCTCTGGCGCAGTGGGAGGGTGCGCCGGTCACGGTGCGCTACCGCACTTTCTTTCTCAATGAGCACCTCCCCGCGGCCGGCGAGGACTTCAGGGCCTATATGCAGGCCAAGGTCGGCGCCCACATGCCGCTGGAGCAACTGTTCGCCGGGCCGCGCCAGGCCGGCCAACGGGTAGGGCTGCACTTCGACTTCGACGCCATCACCCGCTCGCCCAACACCCTGCTCTCCCACCGGCTGATCGCCCTGGCCCCCG
>JACSRL010000678.1 GCA_014879765.1 Anaerolinea sp.
CGTGCCCGTGGCGTTCAGCGTCCTCTTCATGCTCGGGCCGGTCTCCTGACCGTGCCCGTGGCGTTCAGCATATTTTAGCGGTAAGATCACCACTTGTCTGTTGGTCACATTCTTATCGTACACAATGCCTGCCTGATCTCGCCCAGGTGATAGGCCGTGTGCGCGATCAGGCCGATGGCGCCGGCGATTTCCTGTTCGCCGGGCCAGGCCGGTGTGTCGTGGATCAGTTGGATGATACGGCTGTAGCTGGCGCGCAGCTCAGCCTGGATGGCTGTCCACTCGTCATCACTGACCGCGCCGACCGTGCGCCAGATTTCGCCCCAATCCACCGGCGAGTAATCTTGCGTGCGCACCGCCCGCTCGATCACATCCAGGTAGAAGGTGGTGTGCCTGACCTGCGCGGCCAGCGTGGCGCACTGGCCGCCCACCGGGATCGACGCCTCCGCGGCTGAGATGCCGGCCAGCGTCTCGAACAGCGACGTGCCCTGGTCCAGATAGATCCCGCGCACGGTGTCAAAGGTCTCGCCCAGCACGGTCAGGAGAGCTTGCTTGAAATGTTCGCTGGCAATGGTGTTCATGATTTGCTGCCTTCTCCTGGTGCGGCCCGGCGCTGCTGGCCCGCCGCGCTGCGCGCGTCCAATCTGCTGCGGGACAGCTTTTTGAGCAAAGCGGTCGCGCTATGTTCCTGTGCGACAAAAGTCGGCGCATTGTACTGCATTACTGTCACGATAACAAACCGCAGCGCACACGTACTACCTGCTCAACGAACTTGCCCGCATGGTCTCATGTGCGGTATAAACCCATCGAGACTTCGGACGGTGCCGCACCGGCCGAGTCTTGCCAGCCGAAGTCTGGGACGTCAATTCATTGTTGAACACACCCAAACCCACTGAGGACACTCCTGTGCATTTCGACATCTTCACCCTCTTCCCCGCCATGTTCGCCGGCCCGCTGGACGACAGCATCGTCATGCGCGCCCGCGCGGCCGGCATCGTCTCCCTGGCGCTGCACAACATCCGCGACTACGCCGAGGGCAGGCACGCCATCACCGACGACTACCCCTACGGCGGCGGCGGGGGCATGGTCATGAAGCCGGAGCCGATCTTCCGCGCCGTGGAGAGTGTGCTGGGCCTGCCGTCCCGCTCGGCCGGCGACGAATCCGACCCCGACCAGCCACGCCAGCCGATCCCCATCATCCTGCTGACGCCCCAAGGCCGCCGTTTCGACCAAAGCGTGGCGCTGGAACTGGCCGATCATGCTCGCATCGCCCTGATCTGTGGCCGTTACGAGGGGGTGGACGAGCGCATCCGCCGCCGCCTTTGCACCGACGAGATCAGCATCGGCGATTTTGTCCTCTCCGGCGGCGAACTGGCGGCCATGATCCTGGTGGACGCGGTGACGCGCCTCTTGCCCGGCGCGCTTGGCGCCGAACAGGGCGCAGCCGACGACTCTCACGCCACCGGCCTGCTGGAATATCCCCACTACACCCGGCCCCCTGACTTCCGCGGCTGGCGCGTGCCGGAGATGTTGCTCTCCGGCCACCATGCCAATGTTCAGCGTTGGCGGCGGCAGCAGGCCCTGCTGCGCACCGCCCTGCGCCGGCCCGACATGCTGGAAACGGCCTGGCTGACCGACGATGACCTCTCCTTTTTGGCACGCCTGGAGCAGGAGCCGCAGTTGACGGAACGGTTACAGATGGGGCTGTGAATTTGCCTCGGCATGGCCCCTGTGCTATACTCACCCTTCGTCGGCCAGGCCGACGACCCGAACTCTGCGGCTCTAGTGGGTACATCTCCTCGGTAGCTGCGGTGTGGATCATAAAGGCAAAACTTCACTTCAGGAAGGTATCACATGCAGCACCCATTGCTTGAATCTCTGGAGCCCAAGGAACATCCCGGCATCCCTGCCCTGCGCATCGGCGACACCGTTCGTGTCCATGCGCGCATCGTCGAAGGCAGCCGCGAGCGCGTCCAGGTTTTCCAGGGCACCATCATTCGCATCCGCGGCAAAAAGGCCGCCGGCTCCAGCTTCACCGTGCGCCGCATCGCCTCCCACGGCGTCGGCGTCGAGCGCACCTTCTTGCAGCACTCGCCGCGCGTCGACAAGGTCGAGGTGCTGCGCAGCAACAAGGTGCGCCGGGCCAAGCTCTACTATCTGCGCGATCTGCGCGGCAAGGCTGCCCGCCTGAAAGAACTGGGCATCAATCAGTAAGCCGTCTGGGCGGGGTTTCCCCGCCCTTTTCGCGTCCAGAGATCCTTTCCGAACTCCTGAACTGGTTCAGGCGTCCATCTGTGGAGGCTGCAGGCGTCATGTCAGCGCTGAGCCGGCAACAGCCAACTTTGGCCGAGGAATCGGCGCTGTGGCAGGCGGGCTATCGCCATGTCGCCGGGGTGGACGAGGCCGGCCGCGGCGCATGGGCCGGGCCGGTGGTCGCGGCCGCGGTGATTCTGCCGCCCGATGCCGCTGTGGCTGGCCGCCTGGCCGGCGTTGCCGATTCCAAGCAGCTATCAGCCGCCCAACGGGAGCGGCTCTTCGACTTGATCCAGCGGGAGGCCGCGGCCTGGGCCGCGGGCGTCATCCCGGCGGCTCAGATCGATGCACAGGGCATCGCCGCGGCCACGCGCAGCGCCATGCAGGCCGCCTTGGCCAGCCTGGCCCCCGCGCCTGATTTTCTGCTGATCGACTACGTGCGTCTGGCCGAACTGGCCACGCCGCAGCGCTCCCTGCCCCGCGGGGACAGCATCGTGCTCTCTATCGCCGCCGCCTCCATCGTGGCCAAGGTCACGCGTGACCGGCTGATGGTCGGGCTGGACCAGCGTTTTCCTGGCTATGGCTTCCGGCAGCACAAGGGCTACGGCACTGCCGCGCATCAGGCCAACCTGCGCCAGCTTGGCCCTTGCGCGGTTCATCGCATGAGCTTTCAGCCGGTGCGCGGTGTGCAGATGGCGCTGCTTGGCCCTGAGGGCGCGCCATGAGCGATGATCGCCAACGCCTGGGCCGCGCCGGCGAGCAGATGGCGGCCGAGCTGCTGGCCGGCAAGGGCTATCAGATTCTGGCCCGCAACTGGCGCAGCGGCCGCAGCGGCGAGCTCGATCTGGTGGCGCAGGATGGCCCCTGTCTGGTGATCGTCGAGGTGCGCACCCGCCGCGGCCAGCGCTTTGGCAGCGCCGAGGAATCGGTGACGCCGGCCAAGCAGGCGCGCCTGGCCGCTCTGGCCGCGGCCTACAGCTCGGAGGCCGGCTGGCAGGGGCCGCTGCGCATCGACGTGGTGGCCATCGCCCTCTCGGCTGAAGGCCGGCCGCTGGAGACCCGGCATCTGGTGGATGTCGTCGGCTGAACTCTGTGTTGTCCGATCATTGCCGCACGCCAAGGCGCAAAGACCGCAAAGGGCAGAAGGCGTAACTGCTCAGGCATGGCATTAGAAACCGGGTTTTTGTCTCACAGA
>JACSRL010000193.1 GCA_014879765.1 Anaerolinea sp.
AGGGCGTCCCGCCCGATTCCAGAACTTGATCGGGAGGGCGTCTCGCCCGATTCCGTTGGTTTGCGTGTGGGGATAATTCAAGTATACTCACGACGTAACTGTTCAGGTGCCGGGCACTTGTGCTTGTAGATGCTGCGCGAAGTGCCCGGCGCCTACGGCTGAATAGTTACCTCACGACGAAGATCATAAATTGTGCTGTTTTATGATCTAGCTCATACTTAATTTCACAAAGAGGTGGTATACTGCTCCTGTCAGTTGAATATGATCCTTGCGTTGCAGAGGCAGACCATGCAGGCCAGTCCCAAGGGACGAACCGAGATGCGTCTGCCTTTGGCTTAAAACGGACATTTGACGCAGTGCGCCATGCGTGAATGGCGCGAATTTCCTGGCATTCGTCAATCAAAAATCTGTCGGAGGCACTACACCATGGCTGGACTGGATCGCAAAGAGCTGAATCAGGTGTTGATCACCCTGAGCAAGTACGCTGAAAAGCGCCTGACCAACGATTTTCTGCTGGAGCTGGACCACAACGACGAGTTTCCCCAAGAGGTGCTGGACGAGCTCTATCAGGACATCGGCCTGCACCTGATGTTTATCCCTGAGGAGCTGGGCGGCATGGGCGGCGGCGCCTATGACATCTACCGCGTCTCCGAGATCATGGCCGGCATCGACCTGGGCATCGCCACCGGCGTGTTGGCCACCTTCCTGGGCAGCGACCCCATCACCGTGGGCGGCACCCCGGAACAGCAGGAACGCTGGATGGGCCGCATCGCCGAGGAGGGCCTGCTGGTGGCCTACGGCGCCACCGAGCCGCAGGCCGGCAGCGACCTGGGCAGCCTCAAGACCCGCGCCATCCCGGTGGAGGAGGATGGCCAGGTGGTCGGCTACAAGATCTCTGGTCGCAAGCAGTGGATCAGCAACGGCGGCGTGGCCACGCTCTACACCATTTTGGCGCTGGCCCCCGGCGGCCCCACCTGGTTCGTGATCGAGAAGGGCGCGGAGGGCTTCTCCACCGGCAAGCCGGAGGACAAGCACGGCATTCGCGCCAGCAACACGGCCGCGCTCTTCCTGGAGGATGTCTACGCGCCGGCCGGCGACCTGGTCGGTCTGGTGGAGGGGCAGGGTCTGGCGCAGGCGCAGGCCGTTTTCGGCTACACCCGCCTGATGGTGGCGGCCTTCGGCCTGGGCGGCGGCTGGTCGGCGCTGAAGCGGGCCATCCCCTATTCGCAGCTGCGCATCCAGGGCGGCGCGCCCCTCAGCCAGAAGCAGGGCCACTCCCACAAGCTGATCGTCCCCAACGCCGTCCGTCTGGAAGCGGCCCGCGCCTACATCGAGTGGACCGCGCGGCGCATCGACGGCGGCGAGCCGGATCTGCAGACCGAGGGCGCGGTGGCCAAATATCTGGCCACCGAGGCCGGCAACAAGGCGGCTGAGGACTCGATCCAGGCGCTGGGCGGCTACGGCTATACCAAGGAATACATGGTCGAAAAGGTCAAGCGCGACGTCAAGATCACCACCATCTACGAGGGCACCTCGGAGATCATGGAGTGGACCATCGCCCGCGACCGCTGGCAGCTTCACCTGAAGACCAAGGGCGCCTATTACAACGACTGGGCGGCCCGGCTGGATCAGATCCAGCGCGCTGAGCCCAACAACGGCGCCGGCGTGGCCGCCATGGCCATGCGCGCCCTGGCCCAGGTGCTGGAGCGCAGCCGCATCGACCGGCTGACCCGCAACCAGCACATCCTCTTCCGCCTGGGCGAACTGATCGCCTACGCCGAGACCGCGGCCATCTTCGCCGAGTTCGTCACCACGCACCCCACCGAGGCGATCCCGCTGGACGTGCCCACCCGCCAGGCCATGGCCCGCATCCACGCCCGCGACGCGGCGCTGAATGTGGCGGCCGAAGGGCTGCGCTGGGCCATCGGCGCCGGCCAGAGCGACGCCAACCTGCCGCAGTCGCTGAACCTGTCCGGCATCTACGCCGCGCAGGCCGGCCTGATCGAGGACATGGATTTCGTGGCCAAGAAGCTGAACGAGGCGTTTCCGGCGAAGTAATTATCAATGTTCAATCGACAATGCTCAATTGTCAAGCGTTGCCATGTATCTCGAAGCCTGTCTCTGCATTGACAATTGATCATTGAACATTGGCTATTGACAATTGATGAGGAACTTGACCATGACTGATACAGCACACCGAGCCATCGCCGTCGTCGGCTTGGGGGCGATCTTGCCGGATGCCCCCAACGCGCCGGCCTATTGGCAGAACATCAGAAACAAACGCTACAGCATCAGCGAGACGCCCCCCGACCGCTGGAGCATCGCCGATTACTATGATCCTGACCCCAGCGCGCCCGACAAGAGCTACAGCAAAATCGGCGGCTGGGTCCAGGGTTTTCAGTTCGACTGGAAGAAGTACCGCATTCCCCCCAAGGTCGCGGCCGCCATGGACCAGGGCCAGCAGTGGGCCGTGACCATCGCGGCCGAGGCGCTGGCCGACTACGGCTATCCTGAGCGGCCGCTGAACACCGAGCGCACCGGCGTGATCCTGGGCACCGCCATGGGCGGCGAGCTGCACTACATCACCACCATGCGCATCCAGTTCCCCGAATACCGCCGGGCGCTGGAGTCGGCGACCGAGTTCAGGCAACTGCCGCCGGCCGTGCAGGAGGCGATCCTCGGCCAGTGGCAGGAACGCATGGACGCCACCTTGCCCCCCATCACCGAGGACACCATGCCGGGCGAGCTGCCCAACATCGTCTCCGGCCGGGTGGCCAACGTGCTCAACCTGCGCGGCCCCAACTTCATCACCGATGCAGCCTGCGCCTCCAGCTTTGCGGCCATCAACGCGGCCGTGGAGCTGCTGACCGCCGGCCAGGTGGACGCGGTGATCACCGGCGGCGTGGACCGCAACATGGGCGCCAGCATCTTCGTCAAGTTCTGCAAGATCGGCGCGCTGAGCGCCACCGGCAGCCGCCCCTTCGGCGACGGCGCCGATGGCTTCGTCATGGGCGAGGGCTCGGCCGCCTTCCTGCTCAAGCGCCTGGCCGACGCCGAGCGCGACGGCGACAAGATCTACGCCGTGATCCGCGGCGTGGGCGGATCGGCCGACGGCAAGGGCAAGGGGATCACCGCCCCCAACCCGCTGGGCCAGATCCTGGCCGCGCAGCGGGCCTGGGCCAACGCGGGCCTGGATCCGGCCACCGCCACCCTGGTAGAAGCCCACGGCACCAGCACCAAGGTGGGCGACGTGGTGGAGCTGGAAAGCCTGACCGAGGTTTTCGGCGCCGCGCCGCGCGCCAGCATCGCCCTCGGTTCGGCCAAGGGCAACATCGGCCACCTCAAGGCCGGCGCCGGCGCGGCCGGGCTGCTCAAGGCCGTCTTCGCGCTCCACGAGAAGGTGCTGCCGCCCACGCTCAACAGCGAGCGCCCCAACCC
>JACSRL010000346.1 GCA_014879765.1 Anaerolinea sp.
TCTCTGACCAAGCCTTACCGCTGTGGCCGGTCTCTGACCAAGCCTTACCGCTGTGGCCGGTCTCTGACCGAGCCTTACCGCTGTAGCCGGTCTCTGACCGAGCCTTACCGCTGTGGCCGGTCTCTGACCGAGCCACCTATCCCTCCACCTCCAACGCGACCGCCTCAAGGCCAACTGCCGCCGCCTCTTCCGGCTGCGCGTCCTGCGCGCCCCGCGCCTCGCGCGCCATGCGCAGGCCGCGCGTCATCAGCGCCAGCAGGCCAAAGAGCGCCAGCGCGGCCGCAAAGGCCAGGCCAATCAGCGCAGCCACGCCGATGAGCTGCGCCTGCATCTGTCCGGGCCAGTCCGGCTGCATGCCCGGAGCGGCCAGCAGGCCGGTGACTCCCTGGCCGGGCACGCCCAGGAACTGGTTCTGTCCCACGCCATTCCAGCCCGCGCCGGCCAGCCCGTCGGCGAAGAAGCCGAGGGCCAGCAGCCCCAGCAGGCCAGCCGCCAGGTGTACGGGAGTCAGCCCGCTGTCGTCGTCGATGCGCAGCACCTCGCACACCAGATAGGTCAGCAGCGGCGTCAGCAGGCCGGCCGTCACCCCCAGCAGGGCCGCGGCCCAGGGGGGAATGAAGGGGCCGACCGCGGCGGCGACCACCGCACCGGCGGCCAGCCCGCGGGCGGCCATCAGTGGGTCGGCGTGATCGGCGACGAACCAGGTGTAGGCCAGCGGCGCCAGCGCGCCGGCGCTGGCGGCCAACACCACCGCGATCAGGCCGCGGGCAGGCAGCAGCGTGGCTGTGTCCAGCAGCGGGTTGGCCCAGGCCCAGCCCAGACTGCCGGCCAGGATCAACAGCGCGCCCGTCACGGCCAGCAGCGGCAGATGCACCGGCGGCAGCGGCCGCGCGGCCGCTGCATCGGCGTTGCTGCGCCGCGGCCGGCGGGGGACCAGCGTCAACAGCCCGGCCAGACCCACGCCCGCGGCCAGCAGGTGTACGGTGCCTGCGCCGGCGAAATCCACAAAGCCGTGGCCCAGGTTCAGGTTGGCGCCCAGGTTAGCCAGCCAGCCGCCGCCCCACACCCAGTTGGCGGCCAGCGGGTAGAGCAGCCCACCCACCAGCAGCCCGCCCAGCAGGGAGCTCAGCACCGGCGTGCGGCCGCGCAGCGCCATCAGCGGGATCATGGCGGCCGTGGCCACCCAGGGCAGTTGGGCAAAGAAGAGCTCATACGCGGCGGGGGTGGCGGCCGGTCCCGTCAGCGCCCAGCCGCTCAGGCCGGCCATGCCCCAGCGGATGCCCCACTGGCCGGCCAGCAGGGTCCATTCCCAGACCAGCCCGCTGTAGCCAGGCACGGTGGAGCCTGCCAGGCCAAGGCCGCCGAAGGCCAGGGCAAAGCCCACGAGAAAAAAGAGCATGATGCCCAGCGCAGCCCCGGCCACCCCACCCAGCGCCGCCTGCCAGGCGCGACTCTCCTGCGCGCCGGCCGCGGCCAGCAGCACAAAGCCGGCCGGAACCAGCCAGGCCAGCGAAGCGGCCAGCAGCCGCGGCAGATCCAGGCCCTGCGCGGCGTTGCCGGGGCCAGTCTGGGCAGCCCAGGCGGGCGATGTCAACACAGCCGCAGCGGCCATGGTCGTGCCAGCAGCAATGGTCAGTCTTCGATGCACGATCTCCTGCCTTCCAAGTGAAACAAAAAGGTAACTGCTCAGCCAGGCGTTCAGAAACCGAATTCTTCTCGTGCGGGCAAAAACCCGGTTTCCAGTGCATGCCTGCGCCTTTGCGTCTTTGCGTGAGATCCGGCTCCCGACGCCAACATGATACCAGAGCGGCGCAAAATCATCAAGTCAGCCGGGCTTTTACACCTGCGCGGCCCGCTGCCAGAGCCGCCGCAGCCGCCATTCGTTGCTCCCGCGGTTCCAGCGCAGCTCCACCGTGTCGCCAGTCATGGTCTGGGCCAGAAAACAGCGCCATTCGCTGCCATCCACCTGCTCGGCCCACTGCCGGCCCAGCCCGGCCAGATAGCGGGTCTGCTGGCGCCAGACGAAGGCCACCGGCTGCACCGCGCCGCCGGGGGCAAAACGCGCCTGGACGGTGATCGGTTCGTCGATGAAACGCTCAGCCATCTTCTTTCTCCTGGGAGCGCATCTCCTGCGCCTCCTCCGTCGCTTCCAGATAGTCCAGCAGCAGGCGCAGCGCGGCCATAGCCGAGTCCACCTTGTTGGCCCGGCGGTCGCCCGGCCAGATGAAACGCTGGCCTTGTTCGCAGCCCGGCGCGGACAGATGAAGATAGGTCAGTCCCTTGGGCTTGCTATCGCTGCCGCCGCCCGGCCCGGCAATGCCGGTGACGCTCAGGGCCACGTCGCTTTGCACCAGGCGGCGCACCCCTTGGGCCATCTCGGCCGCGCACTGGGCGCTGACGGCGCCATGCGTCTCCAGCGTGGCGGCCTGCACCCCCAACAGTTGATGTTTGACCTGGTTGCTGTAGGAGAGCACGCCGCCCAGGAAATAGTCGGAGCTGCCGGGGATGTCGGTGATCAGATCGCCCAGCAGGCCGCCGGTGCAGGATTCAGCCACGGCCAGGGTCATCTGCCGGCGGCGCAGCTGGTCGCCGATCTGTTGTGCTAATAAGTTCGTTTCCATACAGGCTGGGTCACCTCGAAATCAGAACGCCGGATCGCCCTGCGGCCATTGCCGAAGTTTTCGCGCCGGGGCCGTCTGCTGGACAAGGCAAGCGGCTTGTGGTAGCATGGGGTTCAACGCCGGCTCGGCCGGTCTCTGCCGGGGCGCTGCGCATAGACCGGCCAGAGCGTTGGCTCGGTCGGAGACCGGCCAGAGCGTTGGTTTGGTCGGAGACCGGTCAGAGCGTTGGTTCGGTCGGAGACCGGCCAGAGCGATGGTTTGGTCGGAGACACGCCAGAGCGGCTATTGTCAAATCAGGAAGGCCGTGCGCCGGCGTCCACGCTGAGCTGCAGCGGTCGATACCAAAGAGGAGAAACACCATGAAGAAACTTCTGAAGCTGGTTGTATTGCTCATGGCTGTGGCGGCCGCGGGCTTGCTCATCGCCAAGATGCGCGGCCGCTGCAAGCAGTCCGGCCCCCCGGCCATGCCGGAGCGCAGCGAGGGCATCGAGCTGCCAGCCTTCGACGAGAGCGAGCTGGGCGGCCAGGTCAGCCCGGACCTGCTCAGCATTCTGGTCTGCCCGGAGGACCGCGGCCCGCTGACCCTGTCCAGCGACGGCAAGTGGCTGGTCAACCCGCGCAACGGCTACCGCTATCCCATCCGCAAGGGCATTCCGGTGATGCTGATCGAAGAGGGACGGCGCAATCAGGACCGGAGCCTGATCCAGTAAGCAACTATCCACGACCCATCGGAAACCGGGTTTTTCTCGTCTGCGAGACAAAACCCGGTTTCTGAACGACCGGCTGAGCAGTCACGGGCCGGCAATGAAAAAGAGCGAGAGGTGCGCCAGCGGTTTCGGCCGTCTGTCCACCTCTCGCTCTTTTCAGGTAACGGTGCGCTTATTGCGTCGGCCGGGCGCCCAGCTTGACGGAGATGAGCTCCTGGGCGCCGTCGGCGCGCAGCACGGTCAACTGCACCTTGTCGCCCGCGGTCGCGTTGCGGAAGAGGTAGGCCAACAGATCGTCGAATTTCTCCACCGGCTGATCGTTGATGCGGATGATCAGGTCGCCGCCAGACCGCAGGTAGATCGGCTCGCCGGTCATGGCGTTGACTCCGATGGTGACATCGGTGTCCCGGTCGGAGCCGCGCAGCCCTGCGCCGGCAGCCGGCCCACCGGCCACCGTCTCGGTGACGTAGGCGCCGCGCGCGTCCACCGGGAAGCCCAGCGCCTCCGCCCATTCCGGCGAGAAGGTCTGGCCCGAGACGCCGAGGAAGGGATGGGTGTACTGTCCCTGCTCGATCAGCGCCGGGATGACCCGCTGCGCGATGTAGATCGGAATGGCGAAGCCGACGCCGGAATTGGCGCGCACGCCGCCCTCGCTGCGAATCTGGGCGTTGACGCCGATCACCCGGCCCAGCGAGTCCAGCAGCGGGCCGCCGGAGTTGCCCGGGTTGATGGGCGCATCGGTCTGGATGACCTCGGGGATGGTGTAGCGGGCGTCTAGCGAGCGGATGCTGCGCCCCAGGCCGCTGACCGTGCCCACCGTCATGGAGCCGGCGAAGTCGAAGGGCGCGCCGATGGCGATGGCCCGGTCGCCCACCTGCAACTCGTCGATGTTGCCCAGCTCCACCGGCGTCAGGTCCAGCCCTGTGGGGTCGATCTTGATCACCGCCAGGTCGCTGAAGGCGTCAGCGCCCAGCACTGTGCCGGTGGCCAGGCGGTCGTCGGCAAAGATCACCTGGACGGTGTCGGCGCCCTCCACCACATGGGCATTGGTGACGATGTGACCGGCGCTGTCCCAGACAAAACCGGAGCCCTGGCCCTGCGGCAGCAGATCCTCGCCCTGGGTCGCTGCGGGAACCGCGCCCAGGCTGACGATTTTCACCACCGAGGGGTTGGCCTTCTCATAGACCGCGTGCAGAATCTGCGGCTCCATGTCGCTGCTGGGGTCGATCTGGAACACCGCGGGCGCCTGCCCGTCGGTGGATGCGGCCGGCTGTTGCGGCGCAGTGGACAGAGTCGACGCCGGGCTGTCGATCGGCTGGGCCAACTCCAGGATCGGGCTGCCCTGGTCTGCGCGGGCCACCGCATTGGCCAGCCGGCCCACGCCTACGCCCGCCACGACCAGGCAGAGGCAAAGAAAAGCCACGCCCAGCAGCGCGGCAAAGACGATGATCGGTCCACGTTGTCTTGTATCCATTTTTTCTCCTGAAATATCACGGTTTGGCATCTGCACAGATGAAACAGCCAGCCCAGTCTATCCTGCTGACATTAACACCAGCTTAGCACAGCGTGAAAAATTGGTCAGGATGATGGCTTCCGCAGCAAGAACCCGGTTTCTCTCAACCAGTCTGAGCCGTTTGTTGACAATAAGACCTTGCCAAAAGAGAAAATAGACAGTACAATAGCACTGCACCGGGCCTGAAAATGCAAGAGCCGATAGCTCTTGGCTACCGGCTCCGCTTACTGGGCCTTGTTGAGGGTCTTGAGACACTTGGTACACACGGCCACGCTCTGCTGTTTGCCATCGACCGTCAGACGGGCCCGCTGGACGTTGATGTTCCAACGGCGCTTGGTGTGGCGCATGGAGTGGCTGACATTGTGTCCGAACTGTGGCCCACGACCGCAGATCTTGCACTTGGACATAGAGTGACACCTCGTTAGCAAATGAAAACCCCGAAGCGCAACGCCACGGGGTACAATCCCGGCAT
This sequence comes from Anaerolinea sp., assembly GCA_014879765.1. Taxonomy (GTDB): domain Bacteria; phylum Chloroflexota; class Anaerolineae; order JAAEKA01; family JAAEKA01; genus JAAEKA01. Next base: position 5,314 of record JACSRL010000346.1, read on the forward strand.
GAACAGGCGCTATCTTAGCATAGCTCCTGTCAATCTGCAAACTGACACGTGGACTGCGTGCGATGACTGTACGTGACGAAAAAATCGGTCGAATTGCGGTCTCCCAGGCGGCTATTGCCTCGCTGGTGGCTGAGGCTGTCAAGGAATGCTATGGCGTGGTCGGCATGAGCAGCCGTCGCCTGCTGGATGAGCTGACCGGTTCGTTGCAGCGCGGCAGCCGCAAAGGTGTCGAGATCAACGAAGGCGTGGGCGGCATTGTGGTCGATATCTACGTCGTTGTGGAATACGGCATGCCCATCAACGAGGTGGCGGCCGGCGTCATGCGGCGCGTTCACTTCACGCTGACCGAGAGCGCCGGTATCCCTGTGCAGGCCGTCAACGTTCATGTGCAGGGGCTGCGCGTCAGCGACGGCGGCAACTCCCTGTCCAGCTAGGGCCGATTGCCCCACTTATCCTCACCCACGAGACCCAAGCCTTGAGCAGCGACACTTCCTTGCGACCTGATAGCGCCAGCGCGCCCGCCAACCCTGCCCCCGCGCGCGGTTCATTGCCCCTGCCGGCCGGCGACGCTTATCGCCACTCCCTTCAGATCGGTGGCCGCGATCTGAAGAGCATGGTGCTCGCAGGCTATGCCTGGCTGGAACAACACAAGGAGACGGTCAACGCGCTCAACGTCTTTCCTGTGCCTGACGGCGACACCGGCACCAACATGTTTCTCACCATGCGGGCCGCCTGGCGCGAGATCGACCACAGCGACGAGGACGATGTCGGCCGCCTGGCGCAGGCCATGGCGCAGGGCGCGCTGATGGGCGCACGGGGCAATTCCGGCGTCATTCTCTCGCAGATTCTGCGCGGCATGGCGCACGCCTTCCGCCACAAGCCGGCCATCACCGGCGCGGACCTGGCCGTTGGCCTGCGCCGCGGCTCGGACACCGCCTACAAGGGGGTGGTCAAGCCGGTGGAGGGCACCATTCTGACGGTGATTCGCGCCGCGGCTGACGCGGCCCAGAAAGCGGCCGCGGTGGAGGACAGCGTCCCCTTCGTGTTGGCGCACACCGTCCAGGCGGCGGGCGAGGCGGTGGAGCAGACCCCGCGCCTGCTGCCGGTGCTGGCCAAGGCCGGCGTCGTCGATTCCGGCGGCAAGGGGCTCTTCTACATCCTGGAAGGGATGCAGCGCGGCCTGAACGGCGAGTCGATGACCCCGGCCGCCGAGCTGCCGGCCGCCGAGGCGCCCCCGGCTCTGACGCTGGACCCCTACAACCTGCCGCCGGTGCGCTACGGCTTCGACGTGCAGTTCCTGCTCTGGGGCGCTGCGCTCCAGGTGGACGAGATTCGCCGCTGGATGATCGAGAACGGCGATTTTGCGCTGGTGGAAGGCAGTTCTACCCTGGTCAAGGTTCACGTCCACGTTTTCGACCCCAGCGCGCCGCTGGCCTACGGGCTCCGGCAGGGCTTTTTGACCGACGTGGTGGTGGAGAACATGGATGCTATGGCCGCGGCCGGGCAGACGCCGGACGATGTGAAGGATGAGCTCAGCATCGCGCCGGGCCATGTTTCTCTGCTGGCCGAGCATGTCGGCCCCATCGGCGTGGTGGCCGTGGCGCCAGGGCCGGGCCTGGCCGAGGTGTTCGAGAGCCTGGGCGTGGGCGGCGTCATCTCCGGCGGCCAGACCATGAACCCCAGCATTCAGGAGCTGTGGGATGCTGTGGACGCGCTGCCCATCGACGAGGTGATCCTGCTGCCCAACAACAGCAACATTATCATGGCGGCACGCGGCGCGGCCGATGAGGCCGCACGTCGGGGCAAGCGAGTCGAGGTGGTGCCCAGCCGCACCGCGCCGCAGGGCATCAGCGCGCTGCTGGCCTTCAACCTGCAGGCCAGCCTGGAAGAAAACGTGGCCGCCATGACCCGCGCGCTGGCCGCCATCGACACCGGCGAGGTGACGGTGGCCGTGCGCGATGCCGAGATCGATGGCCTGGCTGTCAAGACCGACGATGTGATCGGCCTGCTCAACGACACGCTGACCACCGTGGCCACCTCGCCGGAGGAGGCGGTCTTCGATCTGCTGGCCCAGATGCAGGCAGGCGAGGCGGAGATCATCACGGTCTACTACGGCGACCAGATCGACGCGGCGACGGCCGAAGCGTTGGGCGCACGTCTTGCCGGGGCCTATCCTGACCAGGAGATCGAGGTCATCGCCGGCGGCCAGCCGCATTATCATTACATTCTGTCGACAGAGTGATTCTACCAAACCAGGAGCATCGTGTGGCTCGCGTCGCCATTGTTACCGACAGCAACGCTTATCTTTCGCCTCGCCTGGCCCAACGCCTGAACGTCCATGTTCTGCCCCATACCATCCACCTGCCCCAGGGCACGTTCAAGGAGGGGGTCGATCTGACGCCGGCTGACTACAACCGGCTGATCAAGGAGGCGAAAGGCGATTTTATGCCGCGGGCCGTGGGGCCTTCGCAGGACAGCTTCGGCGAGCTCTATGGCCGGCTGTTGAAACAGACCGACCAGATTTTGTCGTTGCACGTCTCCAGCCACCTGAGCGGCACGGTGGAGAACGCGCGCGCCGCGCGGCGCTCCTACCTGGGGCGCTGCACCATCGAGGTGCTGGACAGCTTCTCCACCACCATCGGTCTGGGCTATCTGGTGCAGACGGCGGCCGTGGCGGCCGCGGCCGGCCGCAGCCTGGAAGACTGCGTTCGCCTGGTGCGTGGCCTGATGCCGCACATCTATCTTTTCTTCCTGACCAAGCACCTGCCCTACCTGGAGCGCGATGGGCGCATCAGCCCCGCGCAGTCTTTTCTGGGCAGCATGTTGGGCATCATGCCGTTGCTGCAAATCGAGGACGGCGATATCATTCCCCTGGAAAAGGTGCGCACGGCGCAGCAGGGGGTGGATAAGCTTTTCGACTACGTGTCGGAGTTCGGCCGCCTGCAGAAGGCCGCCGTGCTGCAAAATGGCTTCGCAAAGGAGCAGCAGGCGCTGCTGGAGCGGCTGGAGCTGACCTATCCCGGCCATCCGTTCACCCTCCTGAGCTGCAACCCGTCGCTGGCCGTTCACCTGGGGCCTGAGGCCATCGGCGTGGTGGTGCTGGAAGCTGTCAGCTAGAGGACGACTGTGGATAACGCGATCGAACGACTCAAGAAGATACTCAAGCTGGAGCACCAGCACGGCTGTCGCGACAAGACGGTCATCGGCGGCATGGGGCGCCTGGCTGATCGCTGGCAGAGCGACGCGACCAAGGAGATCACGCTGGACGGCCAGGGGGAGCTGATCAGCCAGATTGTGCTCCGTCTCAGGAGCTATGGCCAGTTGCCGAGCCCGGCCGGCCGCAAGGAGGCCATCGAGCAGATGCTGGCGCTGGCCGAGCAGTGGAACCGGCCGCCCGCGTCCGATCCTCAGGCGGCCCAGCCCATGCCCGCCAGCCCGCGGCCCGCGCCGCCGCCTTCGGTCGCACCTGTGCCCGCGGCCAGCCCGCGGCCCGCGCCGCCCGCCAGCCCGCGGCCCGCGCCGCCGCCTCCGGTCGCGCCGCCGCCCGCGGCCAGCCCGCGGCCGGTGCCAGAGCCAGCCAAACCGGCGGCCGCGCCAGCCTGGCGGCCGCCAGCGCCGGCCGGTGCCCAGCCCAGCCGGCCGCCAGTCAAGGCCGCGCCGTCGCCCCTGGGGCCAGCCTACGCCAACGTGCGCCCCACGCCGGTGGGCACCGCCAGCCTGAGCGCGTCCATCAGCCGCCTGCCGGGCATCGGCCCCACCTTCAGCGAGCGGCTGGCCAAGATCGGCATTCGCACCATCGGCGACATGCTCTGGCTGCTGCCGCGGCGCTATGATGACTACCGCACCATGAAGCCGATCCACCAACTGCGCGACGGCGACGAGGTGACGATCCTGGCCAACCTGTGGGATCTGAAGAGCAAACAACTGCCGGGACGGGGCGCGACCGTCGTCACCGGTCTGTTGGGCGATTCCACGGCCACCATCCAGGTCAGTTGGTTCAGCCCCTGGGTGCTCAAACAGCTCAAGCCCAACCAGTCCTATGTCTTCAGCGGCAAGGTGCAGAGCTATCTGGGCCGTCTGACCATGCGCAACCCGGAGTTCGAGGAGCCGGACAGCGAGCTGCTGCACACCGGCCGTCTGGCGCCGGTCTATCCGCTGACCAAGGGCATCAGCGCCAAGTGGATGCGCAAAACCCAGAGACAGGTGGTGACCGAGTGGGGCCGGCGGGTGCATGACTATCTGCCGGAGAGCGTGCGCCAGCAGGCGGGCCTGATGACCCTGGCCCAAGCGCTGGAGCAGGTGCATTTCCCCGATGACCAGGCCAGCTTGCAGGCGGCGCGCCAGCGGCTGGCGTTTGACGAGCTGTTTGTGATCCAGATCGGCGTGCTGCGCCAGCGTCAGGAGTACCGCTCCCTGCCCACGCAGCCGTTCCCGCTGGATGCGGCCGGCCGGGCAGCCTTCGCCGAGGCGCTGCCCTTCCAGTTCACCGCCGCCCAGACGCGCGCCACGGCCGCCATCCTGGACGATCTGGCGGGCGACCGGCCCATGAGCCGCCTGCTGCAAGGGGATGTGGGGTCAGGCAAGACGGCCGTGGCGGCCAACGCTATGTGGGCTGTGGCCCTCAACGGCGCGCAGGCGGCGATGATGGCTCCCACCGAGATCCTGGCCGAACAGCATTTCCGCGGGCTCAGCCGGCTCTTCGGCTCTCTCTCGGTGCAGGAGCGTCCGCTGCGCGTCGCCCTGCTGACGGGCAGCGTCAAGGGCGCTGAACGGGCGGCCACGCTGCGCGGCCTGGCGGCCGGCGAGATCGACATCGCCGTGGGCACCCATGCGCTGATCCAGGAAGGGGTCGAGTTCCACAACCTGGGACTGGCCATCATCGACGAACAGCACCGCTTCGGCGTGCGCCAGCGGGCCATGCTGCGCGACAAGGCCGCGGCCGAGGAGGAGGAGGCAGGCCAGGAACCGCCCGCGCCCCATCTGTTGGTGATGACCGCCACCCCCATTCCGCGCACCCTGTCGTTGACGGTCTTCGGCGACCTGGACGCCTCGGTGATCGACGAGATGCCCCCCGGCCGCCAGCCGATCAAGACGCGCTGGATGCTGGCGCGCGAGCGCGAGCGCGCCTACAGCTTCATTCGCCGCCAGGTGGAGGCCGGCCGGCAGGCCTTCATCATCTATCCGCTGGTCGAGGAATCGGAGAGCCTGGCGGCCAAGGCAGCCGTGCCGGAGTTCGAGCAGCTCAGCCGCGAGGTCTTTCCGCAGTTGCGCCTGGGGCTGCTGCACGGCCGGATGAAAGGCGCGGAGAAGGACGCTGTGATGCAGGCCATGCAGCGCGGCGCGATCGACGTCCTGGTGGCCACATCGGTGGTGGAGGTGGGCATCGACATCCCCAACGCCACGGTGATTCTGATCGAGGATGCCGAGCGCTTTGGCCTGGCCCAACTGCACCAGTTCCGCGGCCGCGTGGGCCGGGGCGAACACGCCTCCTACTGCATTTTGATCTCAGACGCTACCACGGCCCACGCAGCCGAGCGCCTGCACGCGCTGGAGCAGTCGCAGGATGGCTTCGTCCTGGCCGAGAAGGACCTGCAACTGCGCGGGCCGGGCGATTTCTTTGGCACCCGCCAGAGCGGCCTGCCTGACCTGAAGATGGCCCAGCTCAGCGACCTGCGCACGCTGGAGCTGGCGCGCGCAGAGGCCACCCGCCTGCTGCAAGAGGACCCTGACCTGAGCCTGCCGGAGCACACGGCTCTGGCCCGCAAGACCCGCCAGTTCTGGCGCGGCGACGGAGATGTGAGCTGACATGCCCATTGCCCTTTATCCCGGCTCTTTCGACCCGATCCACAGCGGCCACATTGACATCGCCGAGCGGGCCGCCCGCCTGTTCGAGCAGGTGGTGGTGGCTGTCTACGACAGTCCCGCCAGCAAGCGGCTGCTGTTCAGCACCGAACAGCGCGTCGAGCTGGCGCGCGCCACCTTGCAGCACCTGCCCACCGTGCAGGTGATCCCCTACCGCGGGCTGACCGTGGAGATCGCCCACCAGGTGGGCGCGACGGCGCTGGTGCGCGGCCTGCGCGCGACCTCAGACTACGAATACGAGGCGCAACTGGCGTTGACCAACAAGGCGCTGGCGCCGGACATCGACACGGTGATGCTGATCACCAGCCTTAAATACGCCTATCTCAGCGCCTCGATCCTGAAGGAAGTGGCCGCGCTGGGCGGCGACATCAGCCGTTGGGCGCCGCCGCTGGTGGTGGAGGCGCTCCTGAGCATCCGCAGATAAGGAGGTGATTGTCATAGAACTGCAACAACTCATCAACCAACTGGAGAGTGTGATCAGCCACGGCAAGCGCGTGCCGCTGTCACAGAACATCATGGTGGACGAGGAGTCCGTGCGTCGCGTCATCGACCAGATGCGCGTCTCGGTGCCTGATATCATCAAGCAGGCCGAGCGCACGCTGGGCGAACGCGATCGCATCATCGCCCAGGCCAACGAAGAGGCTGGCCGCATCGTCCAGATGGGCCGCGAGCAGGCCACCGACATGGTCGAACACCACGAGCTGGTGGAGGACGCGCGCCGCCGGGCCAACGACCTGCTGGCCGAGGCCGAGCGTGAGGCGGCCGCAATGCGGGCCGAGGCGGATCGCTACGCGCTGAACTCACTGGCCAGCCTGGCCGAACAGGTGACCAAGATCGACCGCGAGGTCAAGAACGGCATGGCGGCCCTGCAAGGCCACTGACGCCCCGCCCGTCATCCTGGCGTCCCACTTGCTGCCCTGACCGAAGGGGGCGCAGGATCGCGGCGCCGTGTGACCGGCCTGCATTTTTGACATCCACCCTGTGCTGCCCTATAATTCGCTGTCTGGCGCGTCAGCGCGTTTTTTGTTGCGCCCTGGCTGCGCCGGGAAACTGCCATGATCGAAGAACGAACCCAGTGGAACGTCGCCCAACTGCTCAAAGAGCCGATTGGCGCGACCCGCAGCTTCGACGTGTTGGCCACGGTGTTGCAAGAGGACGCCGACATCCAGCAGGCCACGCCGCTGGCCGGCCGGATCGTCATGCTGCGCACCAGCCAGGGCGTGCTGGTCGAGGGCGACCTGGACGGCGCGGCGGTGGTCGAGTGCAGCCGCTGTCTGCGGCCGGTCACTGTGCCGGTCTCGGTGGCGCTGGAAGAAGAGTTCAAGCCCACGGTGGATGTGGTGCGCGGCGCCTATCTGCACGTGGATGAAGAGGATGCGGCGCTGTTGATCGACGAGCATCACATCCTGGACCTGACCGAGGTGCTGCGCCAGGCGATCCTGCTGGAAACGCCGATGCAGGTTCTTTGCCGGCCCGACTGCGCCGGCTTCTGCCAGACCTGCGGCCAGGATCTCAATCAAGGGCCGTGCGATTGCCTGCCCGCCGACACCGACCCGCGCTGGGATCAGCTCAGCGCCCTGTTGGAAGATATCAAACTGTAGGACAAAAGGAGTAAAACCCATGCCCCCGTTGCCAAAGCGCAAGGTTTCCAAGGGCCGCCGTGACCGCCGCCGTTCCCACGACGCGATCAGCAAGCCCAGCCTGGTGGAGTGCCCCCAGTGCCACAACAAGCATCTGGCGCACCGCGTCTGCACCTCCTGCGGCACCTACCGCGGCCGTGCAATCCTGATGGCTGAAGAAGAGAAGTAGAGTCGGCAGCGACGGCAGACTTGGACAGCAGCCGCTGAGCGAAGTCTGCCTTTCCAGAACCAGGTGCAGACTGTGCCCCAAGTCGCCTATCTCTTCCCCGGACAGGGTTCCCAGGCCGTCGGCATGGCCCGGGCCTTGGTCGATCGCTATCCCGCGGCGGCTGAGGCCATGGCCGAGGCCGACGACGTGCTGGGCTTTGGCCTCTCCACCCTCTGTTTCGAGGGGCCAGAGGAGACCCTGACCGACACCATCAACGCTCAACCTGCCCTGCTGGCCGCCAGCGTGGCGGTTTTGCGCGCCCTGGATCAGGCGCTGCCGGGCCTGCCGGCGCCGGTCGCCGTGGCCGGCCACAGCATGGGCGAGTATTCGGCGCTGGTGGCGGCCGGCTCGTTGAGCTATCCCGACGCGCTGCGCCTGGTGCGCGAGCGCGGCCGGCTGATGAAAGAGGCCGGCCAGCGCAGCCCCGGCGGCATGGTCGCGATCCTGGGCCTGGAGGTCGCGCAGGTGGTGGCACTCTGCACGCAGGCGGCCGATCTGAGCCGCGGCGTGGTGCAGATGGCCAACGACAACTGCCCCGGCCAGACGGTGATCTCCGGCGACGATCAGTCGCTGGAACTGGCCATGGACCTGGCCCGCCAGGCCGGCGCCAAGAAAGTGGTGCGCCTGGCGGTCAGCATCGCGGCCCATTCGCCGCTGATGGCGCCAGCCGCGGCCGCGCTGCGCCAGGCCGTCGCGGCCATCGACGTCCGGCCGCCGGCCATGCCGGTGATCGGCAACGTACACGCCCAGCCGCTGTTGACGGTGGAGGCGATCCGCGCCGATCTGGCCGCCCAGTTGACCGAATCGGTGCGTTGGACCGAGTCCATGCGCTGGCTGGCCGGCCAGGGGATCGACCTGGTGGCGGAGATCGGCTCCGGCGACGTGTTGACTAACCTGATGAAACGCATCGAGCGCGGCGTCACCCGCCTGGCCGTGGGCGACCCGGAAGGCATCGAGCGGCTGCGCGCCGCGACGCAGGACTGACGGTCCTTGGAATGGCAACCTATGCGACGATTTGAAGGCAATGTAGCGATTGTAACCGGCGCCAGCCGCGGCATCGGCCGCGGCATTGCCCTGCGCCTGGCGGACGAGGGCGCCAAAGTGGTGATCAACCATCGCGGCAGCGCGGCCGGCGCCGAGGCCACGGCCGAGGAGATTCGCGCCCGCGGCGGTCAGGCCCTGGTGATCCAGGCCGATGTGAGCCAGTACGACGAGGCGCAGCGGCTGGTGCAGGAAACGCTGGCGGCCTTCGGCCAGGTGGATGTGCTGGTGAACAACGCCGGCCTCACCCGCGACACGCTGATCATGATGATGAAGGAAGAGCAGTGGGACGCGGTGATCGACACCAACCTCAAGAGCGTCTTCAACTGCTGCAAGGCCGTGGCGCGGCCGATGGTCAAGCGCAAGCGCGGCCGGATCGTCAACATCAGCAGCGTCTCTGGCCTGGCGGGCCAGGCCGGCCAGACCAACTATGCCGCCAGCAAGTCGGCCGTGATCGGCTTCAGCAAATCGCTGGCCAAGGAGCTGGGCAGCCGCAACATCACCGTCAACGTGGTGGCCCCCGGCTTCGTGCCCACGGCGCTGACCGAAGGCATCCTGAGCGAGGGCGACAACACCCAGCGCGCCATCGAGGCCACGCCGCTGGGCCGCCTGGGCACAGCCGAAGATGTGGCCGCAGCCGTGGCCTTCCTCGCCTCCGACGAAGCCAGTTTCATCACCGGCCAGGTGTTGAGCGTCGATGGCGGGCTGGTGATGCAGTGAGACGTGAAACGTGAAACGTGAGGCGTGAAGCGTGAACGTGCCCTCTTCTCCCCGTAACCCACAGACGTCCGTTCATCCTTCATCCTTCATCCTTCATCCTTCGCCCTTCATCCTTCTCCCCTTATGGACGAGCACTACGAAACGCCGCCCGGTGTGGTGACGATTGCACCGGGGGTGCTGACTACCATCGTGCGCATGACGACGCTGGCCCACCCAGATGTGCTGCGCCTGGCCCCGCGCGTGATGACGCCAAACCTGACGCGCCGGCGCAGCAAGAGCGCCCAGGCCGAAGGGCTGCGGGTCGAGGTGGCTGAGGATGCCACGGTGACGGTGGATGTCCACGTGATCGCCGATCCCCGCGCCAGCCTGACCGATCTGGGCAAGGTTTTGCAGATGCAGATCGCCCGCGCCCTGGAACAGATCGCCGGAATGCAGGTGCGCTCGGTCAATGTCTTCATCGACGAGATCGAGTTTGACGCGGCAGCCAGGAATTGACAACCCTATGAAACTGCGACGCCAGGCCCGCACCGCTGTGCTCCAGGCGCTTTACGAGGTGGATGTGGCGCATCATCCGCCGGGCGAGGCGCTGGACCGGCGCCTGGGCGAGATGCAACTGCCGCCGGCCGTGGAAACCTTCGCCCGCCAGCTTCTGGCCGGGGTGTTGGGCTATCGCCAGCCGTTGAACGCGCTGATCAGCCGGCACGCACCCGAATGGCCGCTGGATCAGATGGCTGTGGTCGATCGCAACATCCTGCGCATGGCCATCTACGAGCTGAGCGACGCCGAGGAGGATACCCCGGCCAAAGTGGCCATCAACGAAGCGGTGGAGATGGCCAAGGTCTTTGGCAGCGACAGCAGCCCGCGCTTCATCAACGGCGTGTTGGGGGCGCTGCTGGCCGAAACGCCCCAGCCGACCCTGGGCGGGGAGCTGCGGGCCGAAGGCTATCACGATTTGACGCCAGCGCCGGCCGGGGCCGTGGCTGCATGAATTTCCTGGGCATCGGCGCCGGCGAGCTGTTGCTGGTCCTGGTGGTCATCCTTCTGGTCGTTGGGCCGGAACGCCTGCCGCAGTTGGCCCGGCATTGGGCCAAGTTCAGCAAAACCCTCTCGCAGTTCACCCGCACCTGGCAACAGTTCAACGCCGAGATCAACCGCCAACTTTCTCTGGAGGAGATGGCCGGGCCAGTCCCGAGCCCCGCGCCCAAGCCGGCCCCGCCGCCTGTCGAGACGCCGGCCAGCAATGTCATTGCCCCGCCGGAGCTGGCGGCCGCCAGCCAGCCTCTGGCGGCCGTGGCCGATGCGCTGGCCGCGGCCGTGGCCGCGCTGAACGCGGCCGCAGCCGCGCTGGCCACGGGCGCGCGGCCTGACGCTGCCGGCGCGTTGAATGTGGCCGCCGGCGCGCTGGCCACGGCCGCCGATGCGCTGGCCCCCCTGCCCGACGCCGTGGAACCAGCCGCCGCGGCCGCATCGGCAACCTTGCCCGAAGAGGTCCCCCATGAGCAGTGAGCAGCAGTGGGAGCTGCCGCAGTCGATCAAGGCGCTGTTGCCGCACCTGGATGAGCTGCGCCGGCGGCTGATGGTGGCGGTGTTGGCGCTGGCGGTCGGCGCGGCGTTGGCGTTCATGCTGGCGCCGCGGATTCTGGCCTTCCTCGCCGTGCCCATCGGCGGCCTGGAGGAGCTGCAGGCCATCGAGCTGACCGAGCCGATCAGCGTCTACATGCGGGTGTCGCTGTTGGCCGGCGCGATCATCGCCATGCCCATCATTGTCTACGAGGTGATGGCCTTTGTGACGCCGGGGCTGTTGCCGCACGAGCGGCGCGGCCTGCTGTTGGCGCTGCCCTTCATCTTTCTCTCCTTCCTGGCCGGCGCGGCCTTTGCCTACTACGTCATGCTGCCGGTGGCCGTGCCTTTTCTGGCCAATTTCGGCGGCATCCAGGGCCATTTCCGCGTCAGCAGCTATCTTGGCTTCACCGCGCGCATCATCCTGTGGGTGGGCGTGGCCTTCGAGATGCCGCTGATCATCGCCGTGCTGGCGCGGCTGGGCATCGTCACCCCCCGTGCGCTGCGCAGCGGCTGGCGCATCGCCGTCGCCGGCATCGCGATCCTGGCCGCGGTCATCACCCCCACGGTGGATCCGGTCAACATGGCCATCGTCATGCTGCCGCTGCTGCTCCTGTACGGGCTGAGCATCGTGCTGGCCACCTGGATGTACCGCCGGCGGAGAGTGACGAATGAAACGTGATGCGTGATGCGTGATGCGTGACGAGTGATGCGTGATGCGTGATGCGTGACGAGTGATGCGTGATGCGTGACGAGTGATGCGTCTCACGTTCCAAAACTACCTCCCATCCTCACACGCTCCGAGTCACGTTTCACGTTTCACGCTTCACGTTTCATGTCCCAAAACCACCTCCCATCCTCACACATTCCGAGTCACGTTTCACGCTTCACGTTTCACGCTTCACGTTTCACGCTTCACGTCCCAAATCCACCTCCCATCCTCACACGCTCCGAGTCACGTTTCACGCTTCACGCTTCACGTCCCAAAACTACCTCCCATCCTCACACGCTCCGAGTCACGTTTCACGCTTCACGCTTCACGTCCCAAAACCACCTCCCATCCTCACACATTCCGAGTC
>JACSRL010000595.1 GCA_014879765.1 Anaerolinea sp.
CGGCGGCCGGCCGCGGAAGGTTGCGCAGTTCCCGCCAGGGCGCAGGCGTGGTATAATGCGCCCGACGGTTGATTCGAGGACGAAGTTGGATTTCACAGGTCAAGGAGGTCAAGATGGCAAGTCGCAGTGCGATAGAAAGAAGCGAGCTGTTAGGGCTGGCCCGCAGCCTGACGCCGCTGCAACGCCAGATCGTGCTGGCGCTGCGCGACCGTGGGCCGGGTCTGCTCCTGGAGGTGGCCGTGCGGGTGCTTAAGTTTCCCGAAGAGGTCAGCCAGCCGGTGGCTGATCTGCGCGCGAAGCGTGTGGTGGAGTTTTCCAGGGTATCGGGCGGCGCGTTCGGCGGCGACATGATCATGCTGACGTCGACCGGCGAGCAACTGGCCAGTTCCCTGCGCGACGAGTCCTTTGTGCAGCAACTGGAGCAGCCGGCGTCCACGCAGACTGTCAATCTGCAAGAAGAAGAGGTAGCCATCCTTCGCCGCCTGGGCGACCTGGCGGAGATGAAGGGCGACCTGAGCAAGGCCAGCGAGTATTACACCAAAGCGTTGGAAGTCAACCGGTCGCTGGCCGCCGCGGCCGGCATGTCCTGACCCGCGAAAGGAGGGGATCCATGTTCATCACCTGGCTCGCAACCCTGTGGACTCAGCCCTGGGTACCAACGCTGCTTTGGGCCCTGCTGGCCGGCGCCATCGGTCTGCTGTGGGGCCTGGGCGAGCTGGTCGGCGCGTTCAAGAACGAGACGGGCCGTTCGTTGCGCACCAGCGGCGCCTGGCTGCTGTTGCTGCTCAACTTCGCCGCGGCAGCCGTGGCCTATGGGCTGGTGGTGGCTGTGGCCAGCGGCGCCAACTCCTGGTTGACTGCCGTCGCGGTGGGCGTGGCCTGGCCCACGGTGATCCGCAACACCACGCTCAAGCTGGTGCAGCCCTTGCAGCCCGACGCCAGCGGCGAGACGCTGGCCCTGCACTTCGAGCAGGCCTATGCCGCGGTGCAGGCGCTGGCGCGGCAACTGATCAACGCCGCGCTGGCCCGCCAGCGGATGCAACTGGTGACGCGTGCCATCGAGCTGGATCTCGCGGCGCTGGAGCGGCACGTGCGCCTGACGCTGATCGCCTCGCCGCTGCCCATCACAGGGGATGAGTCGACCGACAACTACGTCGACAAGATCATGGAGCGGGAGGTGGATGACGACATCAAGAAAGCGCACCTGGCCATGGTGCTGGTGCAGCTCTTCGACCGGGCGACCCTGGAGGACGCGCTCAAGACCTTGCAACGCAAGCCCCGCAACAAGAAAGGCGCATCCGCATGACCGAAACCCCCGACGCAAGCTCGCGGCACGTGCTTTTGCTGGTCAGCAGCCTCCTGGACGCCAACCCTGTGGACATCCACGGCGCGCTGGCCCACCTGGAACAGGCGCTGCGCGACGTCCACGCGCCGGCCCAGTTCCACACCATGATCGCGGAGCCGGATGCTGTGAGCAAATTGCTGACGCGCCGTGACCGACCGGCCTTTGCGGTGCTGCACTACCTGGGCCACGGCTTCAAGCGGGCCGACGTGCCACAGGGATTTCTGATCTTCGAGAATCAAACGGGCGGGATGCGCCCTCTGGACGTCCTGCACCTGCGGGCTGTGCTCAACCCGGCCAACCGCAGTCAGCCGGAGTTCCAGATGGCCGTGCTCTCGGCCTGCCACTCGGCCAGCATGGTCCCCGCGCTGCTGGCGCTGGGCGTGCGTCACGTTGTGGCCGTGGACGCGGACGAGACGGTGTACGAGGTGGCCGCGGTGGCCTTCTTCCGCCGCTTTTACCAGGCGCTGCTGACCGGCGCCGCCGTGCAGGAGGCCTTCGACGCCGGCCGCAACGCGGTGCTGCTGGATGAGACGTTGGGCCGGCTGGGGACGACGGTCGCCCTGCGCGAGGCGGGCAAGTTTCAGCTTCTGCCGGAGGGCGCAGATTACGATCGGCCCCTGGCCCCGGCTGGCGCAGCCGATGGCCCGGCGCAGATCGCGCCGCTGCCCACCCTGCCCAGGCCGTCGTTCATCCAGGCCCCGCCCAGCATGGTTGGCCGCAACGACGACCTGCAACAGATTTTGCAGCGCCTGCACAACCAGCGGGCCGTGCTGATCCAGGGGGTCAGCGGGGTGGGCAAGACGCTGCTGGCCTGGGAGACGGCGCGCTGGCTGGTCATGCGGGGCCAGATCGCGCCCAAAGGCGTCGCGCTGGTCTCGCTGGTCAACGCGGCCAACGCCGATCAGGCGCGCGCGGCCATCGCCTTGGCGCTGGACCTTTCGCCGGGCGCGCTGCCGCTGGACCCCACGGCCGCCAACCAGGCGCTGGCCGACAGCCTGGCCCCAGGCGGCCTGCTGGTGCTGGACGAGGCTGAGAACACCATCCGCCACGGCGGCCGCGCGGTGCGCGATCTGTTCGAGGCGTTGGCCCAGGCGCGCAGCCGGCCGCTGCTGCTGATCACCTCGCAAAGCGATGTGGGCAGCAGCCATGTGGCGCGGTACCTTTTGCAGCGTTTGACGCCTGATGCTGCACTGCAACTCTTTGCACGCGCGGCGCGTCTGAGCGAACAGGAATGGACAGGGCTGGACAAGGCCGCCCTGGAGGAGCTGCTGGGCTACGTGGACCGCCTGCCGCGCGCCATCGAACTGACCGCGCAGCAGTGGCGTTTTCGCGGCAGCCTGGACCTGCGGCCATTGCTGGCCGACCTGCGGCGCTACCGCGAGGAGATCATGCACGATCCCCGCTACCCGGAGGAGGTCAAGAGCGTCAGCGTGGGCATTCGTCTGGCCTACGAGCGGCTGCGCAGCCGCCATCCGGCCGCGGCCGAGTTTTACCCCCTGCTGGGCCTCTTCCCCGGCGGCGTGACCGAGGAGGGGGTGGCGGCCATCTTCGGGCCGGAACGCCGCGGCCTGCTGCCGTTGATCCAGGACGAATCGCTGCTGGAGCGGCCGGTCCCCGACCTGGTCTACCTGCCCACCCCCTTCCGCTTCTTCGCCGAGCGCCAGTTGCCCGGCGGGCTGCCGGCGGCGCAGGCGCGCTGGGGGGAGGCCGCGCTGCGCCACTATTTTGACTTCGACGAGGAACCGCACCTGGGCTGGGTAACGCAGTTGGATCAGGCGTTGCAGAGCTCAGGCGACGCCATGGGCGCAGTCATCGCCCGCTACGCGCTGGAGCTGCCCAGCTTCGAAAGCTGGCTGGACTGGGCCTACGAGCATGAGCCGTGCCGGGATGGCCGCAGCCGCGGCGCGCGATTGACCGGCCTGCTGCTCAACCTCTACACCGTCACCGGCCTGTTGCGCCAGCAGGGCGAGCGCTACGAAGCCGCGCTGGCCGCGGCGCGGCGCTGCCAGGACCGGCTGGGCGCGGCCAACACGCGCAAGGCGCTGGGCGATCTGGCGCTGCGCCAGGCCGATTTGGCCGG
>JACSRL010000211.1 GCA_014879765.1 Anaerolinea sp.
TGGCAGTGCATGACTCCCCCGGAGGTGCGCACGCGGGCCTATCTGCCGCTGCTGCGCATCCGGTCGTGATTGCGCCGGGCGCGCGGCGTCAATCGGACCCGCTGAGATACAGATTGATCATCTGCTTCCAGTAGGGCCAGTCGTGCGCCCAGCCGTTCCAAATGCGCAGCGCGTGCCAGATGTTCTTCTCCCACAAGATCTGCGAAAAATACTCGGTGGCCCCGCGCAGCGGCTCGGTTTCGCTGGTGGTCAGGATGATGTCCATGCGCCGCATCTGCTCCAGCCGCCCCGCGTCGTGCTCGTTTTTGACGAACTCCACCGGGTTGTTGAAGTAGACGTTGTCGTCGTGGTGCCCGTCGGTCCAGTCGCTGATGTCGTACAGGCCGTTCATGGCCAACACGCGGCCTACCAGATCCGGGTGGCGAAAGGCGAAGTTGACCGCCTGATACGCGCCGAAGCTGGCGCCCAGCACGATCAGGAAGGGGTTGGGGTTGCGCTGGGTGAAGGGGATCACCTCGCGGCTCATGTAGTTGTCGTACTGCGTCTGGCGCCAGGCGCGGTCGCCCGGCCATTTCCAGCGCGCGTACCAGCTTTCGGCGTCTACGCTGTCCACGCAGTAGAGCTGGATATAGCCGCGTTCGATGGAGTCGGCCATGGAGTCGACCATGCCCTGGTTCTCCCAGTCGAAGTAGCGCCCTTGTGAGGTGGGAAAGACGATGACGCGCGCGCCGCTGTAGCCGTACACCATCAGCTCCATGTCGCGGCCCAGGTTGGGGCTGTACCAGCGTTGATGTTCTCGGTTCATGGGGTTCACCTGTTCTGTGCAAGACGATGCTCGGGCCGGTCTTTGCGAAGCACCGCGGACGGGGCCGACCGAGCCCGTCACGGCGGCGAAGTGTAACACGCTCTGCCGAGCGCGTCAAAGCTGGCTGGCCACGTCGAGCTGACAGCAGCGTCCCAGGCCAATCTGCGGCTGGCAGGCTGTGGCCGCCTCGCCGGGTACGACGACGCCGATGGCGCGCAACACCTGTGCCACATCGCCCAAGGGAAAGCCCATCACGCCGCTGTAGCAGCCGTCGATGCGCGCTGCCGGCGCAAAGTCGGGGTGCTGGATGGCATAGGCGCCGGCCTTGTCCAATGGGTCGCCGCTGGCCACATAGGCCGCGATCTCCTCGTCGCTGTAGGCGCGCATCCACACCTCGGAGCGGTTGAGCGCGGCCGCGGCGCGGGCCGTGGCCGGCTGCCAGGCATAGAGCGCGCTCCAGACAATGTGCGGCCGGCTGGCCAGGCGGCGCAGCATGGCCGTGGCCTCGACCGCGTCCGCCGGCTTGCCCAGCACCTCGCCGTCCAGCACCACGATGGTGTCCGCGGCCAGCACGGCGCGGCCCGGCCAGCGCGCGGCCACGGCCAGCGCCTTTTCCTGGGCCAGCCGCTGCACCAGCGCCACCGGCGGCTCGCCCGGCCGCTGCATCTCGTCGATGTCGGCCGAGGCAATCTCGAAATCAACGCCCAGGCGCTGCAAAAGCTCCCGGCGGCGGGGGGATCCGGAGGCGAGAATCAAGGGGTGGATCATCGGCGCATTCATCTCATTCAGCAGTTGCAGGTCACCTTCATCGTGGAGCACTGGCATTGTACACAGATGCGCCAAAGCGACAATTGCATCTGAGCAGTTTGCCGCCCGGCCATTTTGATGGCATGATGGCCCCGTGGCGCGGCCACAGATTTCATATGAAGAGCGAGAAAGCCCCATGACCACCTCCCTGCTCCATTCCGCCCCCCTGGCCGAGACCGTGGCCGCTCTGCGCAGCGGCCAGCTTGAGCTGCACGCCGCCATCGACGCCGCCTGCGACCGCATCGAAGAGGTCGATGGGCAGGTGCAGGCGCTGTTGCCGGAGCCAGACCGGCGCGGCCGGCTGCACGCTGCGGCCGATGCGTTGCTGGCCCTCTATCCCACGCCGGCCGGCCGGCCGGCGCTCTTCGGCGCGCTGCTGGCCGTCAAGGACATCTTCCGCGCGGACGGCTTCGCGACGCGTGCCGGCTCGGCCCTGCCGCCGGCGCTTTTTGTCGGGCCAGAGGCCGCCAGCGTGGCCCGGCTGCGCGCGGCCGGCGCGCTGATCCTGGGCAAGGCCGTCACCACCGAGTTCGCCTATTTCGAACCGGGGCCCACCGCCAACCCGCACGCGCTGGATCACACCCCCGGCGGCTCCAGCAGCGGCTCGGCCGCGGCCGTGGCGGCGGGGCTGGCGCCGCTGGCCCTGGGCACCCAGACCATTGGCTCCATCATCCGTCCGGCCGCCTTCTGCGGCGTGATCGGCTTCAAGCCCAGCCTGGGCCGCGCCGACTCCGCTGGGCTGGTCTATTTCTCCCCGACGCTGGACCAGGTGGGCCTGTTCACCCAGGATGTGGCCGGCATGGCGCTGGCGGCCGCGGTGCTCTGCCGCGAGTGGCGCGGCCTGCCCGCGACCGGTCGCCTTCCTCTGCTGGGTGTGCCGGTGGGCCCCTACCTGGAGCAGGCGGAGCCGGCCAGCCTGCGCGCCTTCTGGCAGCAGATGGGGCGGCTGGCCGCGGCCGGCGTCGTGGTGCGGGAAGTTCCGGCGCTGGACGCTGTGGAGGCGCTCAACGCGCTGCACCGCCGCCTGGTTTTCGCCGAATTTGCCCAACAACATGCCGATATGGCCGTGGAGCACGCCGCGCTTTATCGCCCCCGCACCATGGAGATCGTCGAGATCGGCAGAACTGTGCCGGCGGAGGAGCTGGCGGCCGGCCGGGCCAACATCGCCCGGCTGCGCGGCGAGCTGGAGGCCGCCATGGACGCCGCGGGGATCGACCTGTGGGCCTGCCCGGCCGCGTGCGGCCCGGCGCCGGCCGGCCTGCACGCTACCGGCGACCCGGCCATGAACCTGCCCTGGACCCATGCCGGACTGCCGGCGCTGACCCTGCCGGCCAGCGCGGCTGAGAATGGCCTGCCGCTGGGCTTGCAGTTGGTGGGCCGTTTCGACGCCGATGAGGCGCTGCTGGCCTGGGCGTCGGCGGTCTGCCAGGCGTTGCCATGCCACCGGCCCTCTTGAGTTGTGAAAACATGATCTAGATCATTGACTCCGGCATGGGTACTGTGGTATAAACGGCCAACGAATTTGTAGAACCGGTTCACGGCGCAGCGAGAGGCCATTCCACTGTCGTCAGACCCCCTTCTCGACGCTGCGGCCGGAGCAACAGGACATTCATGGCTTGGTACACAACCGTGGAAAAATGAGCGGGCTCGGTCGGCCCCGTCCGGGGTGCTGCGCAAAGACCGGCCCGAACGGTTATGCTCAAGTCAATACATCGTAACTGCTCAGCCGGCGGGCCAAACGTTGGTTGAGTAGGCGTCTGCGCCGTATCGAAACCAACGT
>JACSRL010000811.1 GCA_014879765.1 Anaerolinea sp.
GCCCAGCGGATGGACGGCCGAGCAGATGTCGTGGCGAAAGCCGGGCAGGGTCAGCTCGGCCGTGCGCATGCCGCCGCCCACGGTGTCGCGACCCTCGATCACCAGCACCGAGCGGCCGGCGCGCGCCAGGGTGATGGCCGCGGCCAGGCCGTTGGGGCCAGAGCCGACGATGACGGCGTCATAGCGTGCGGGCATGTGCGACTGCTTGTTGCAAGATCGACTCGAAGTGCGTGTAGAACAGCATGTGGCCGGCGCCGGGCACAAAGGTGGCCGTGCAGTCAGAGATGGTTTCGGCCCAGTAGCGTCCCATCACCGGCGGCACGTTGGGGTCGGCCTCCCCCTGCCAGACAAAGGTTCGCGCCCGAATCTCCTCAACGCGAAAGCCCCAGGGATGACATACCACGTAGACATCATGCGCCGCGCCGCGTCCACCCTGCCGATAGGCCTCCGGGAAGTCGCGCACGAAGGTTTGGATCAGCTCCGGCTGCTGCAAGATGACCTGATCGCCCGGCGGCAGGTTGGCAAAGAGGCGTTTGGCGGCCGCATCGGGGTCGCGTCGAATGAACGCCACGGTCGCGCCCTGCATCGGCCGCAGCAGGAAGGGCGCGTAGCGCGCCAGCCTGGGCAGCATGGCCAGCGCGGGCGCCATCCCCTCGGTCAGGCCGGGCACATCGAAGGGCGCCAGCGCGCTGACCAGCGTCAGGCTGCTGAGCCGGTCGGCCAGCTTGTAGCCGCAAACCGCGCCGTATGGCCCCCCCTGAGAAGCGGCAACGACGGCGAAGCGCGCCAGCGCCAGATGGTCCGCCAGTTGCGCCACGTCCTCGGGCCAGTCCAGCAGGGTGCGCTTGGGCTGAAAGTCGGACAAGCCGTAGCCGGGACGCTCTACGATGATCAGGCGCGCGTCAAGCCGCTCCAGCATCGCGTCGTCGCATGGCTTCAGATAGCGGCCAGAGGCGCCGCCAAAGAGAAACAGCGGCGTTCCGTCGCCGGGGCCGTATTCGGCGAAACCCAGGCGACGGCCATCACGCAGCTCAACCGTCTGGTTCGCGCGGTCAGAGTCAGTGCTGCTAGTTGACATGGTAACCTCATGGTCAAATCCCGCCGATTCACAGAACCGGCCAGAGCGGAAACGATTCGAGGACTCCTGAGCTTGTTCAGGTGTTTTCAGAACTAGGAGGTACGCCCCAGCGCCCTCTTCGTCCAGCGCAGCGGCGCGGTCAGGGTGGTGCGAATGACGGCATTGTGCCACACGTTGCCGGCTTTCGCCCACTGTAGGCGACTGTCGACGCACTGCTTGCGCACCTCGATGGCCGGCTCGACGCCGTAGTGCTGCGCGATCTGGCCCAGCACGTGCCGCCAGATCTGCTCCTGCTGCGCGCCGCCGCCCATATAGCGGAAGCCAAACTCGTAGACCGGATCGTTGGCGCGGGCCAGCGACTGGATCTGGCAAAGGGTGACGCCCTCCTCCTCCAGCGCGCTGAAGGTGTTGAAGCCCGATTCCGGGTGGCCTTCGGGGGTCATCACCGAAAAGCTCTCGTCGTCGGCGTAGAGGATCAGCACCCCGGTGGAGACGGGCATGGGGGGCGCGCCGAACATGGCCGGCAGCGTGGCGTTGATCAGCACCACCTCGCCCGGCTGGACGCCGGTCATGGAGGGGTAGAAGCGGCTGTCGTCGGGCATCAGCTCCGGCAGGTGCCCCTTCCACCAGGCCATCACCTGGGCCGGCGACACGTCAACCGCGGCCAGCGGCAGCCGATAGGTCTTCTGCCAGAGCGCGCCGAAGCCTTGCAGCGGCCCGGTCAGCCCCTTGCCGGCCACGTTCAGGTTGAGCGCGCCGGCCCGCTCCCCCTCCACCGCCAGCTTCTCCACTGGCCGCGCCCAATTCGCCGCATCGCGCGACACCGGAAGCGCCGCCGCGTTCGCCGTTTCATCAGCCATCGTTTCAGTCATCTGCTCATCCATCACACGCCTCCGCAAACACTCCATTTTCCGGGTTACGTATTACGAGTTACGCATTACGCTGCTGCCGCCGCCGCCGCCTCGCTGCCATAGATGCCAATGGCCTCGTTCAGCCGCGTCAGGGCAAAGATCTGCTGGTAGTGCTCGTTCAGCCCGCAGGCCAGCAGCCGCTGCTTATTGCGTTGGGCGCGGATCAGCAGCGTCACCAGCAGGCCGATGCCGGAGCTGTTCATGTATTCCAGGCCGCTGAAGTTGAGCACGATGGCCTTGACGCCGTTCTGGCTGGCCTCGCTGTAGGCCGCGGCCAGCGCATCCTCGGCGTAGGCGTTGACCTCGCCGCCGATGTCGATGATGCTGACGCCGTTGTTTCTGCGCACGTTAGTGGTGATGTTTGCCTTGGACATGGTTGTTCTCTCCTGGAATGGAAGGCGTAACGAGTAACGAGTAATGCGTAACCCCGGAGTGTGCAAGTATGGGGATTGGCTCCAGATTGCGCTTGTCACTTGCCACGTTTCACGTTTCACGGTTCACGTTTCACGCTTCACCCCGCCAGCGCCGCAGCCTCGTCCTCAACCATGCCGATGAAGTCGGCCAGACGAGTGATGCGGAAGATCTCCTGGTAGTGCGGGCTGAGGCCGAAGGTGACCAGGGGAAGCTGGGCCTTGCGCGCCTGGGCCAGCACGCCCACGATCAGCGCGATGCCGGTGCTGTTGATGTAATCGACGTCGTGGAAGTTGAGCAGCAGCCGCTGCGGCCGGCCCAGCACAGCCTGCGCATAGGCGTCGCTGAGCGCTGCGTCGGCTGCGCCGTTGATCTCGCCGCTCAGATCGATGATGGCCGCGCCGTTGGCGGTGCGCAGCGCGGCGCTGAAGGGTCGAAACTGGGACATCTGACCTCCTTAAAAGCCGGAGATTTCGGAAGTCGCCGGCTCAGGCAGAGAGTGGCTTGGCCGCAATGAACGTCGCCTTTCAGGCCTGGGCGACTTCCGAAATCTTTGGGGCGCGCTGCATGATCAAGGCCACGGTGTGGTGGTGATCGTCGCTGTAAACGTGCATCTCGTCCACCATGGCCTGGATCAGGAAGAGGCCCCAGCCGCGCGGCGACTGCAGACCGGCCAGCTTGGCCTCCAGGTCAGGCGTCTCAGCTTCCGCCATGAACTGGCCGCCGCCCTGGTCAACGATGCGCACCCGCACCGCGGCCGGCGACTGATCCACCTGGATGTGTACCGGCCTGTCGGGCTGGTAGGCGTTGCCATGCTCCATGGCGTTCATGGTCGCCTCGGCCACCGCGGTCTTGAGCCGCTCCAGGCGGGCCGGCGGCAGCGCATCGGCCACGGCCGCGGCCACCTGCTCCATGGCCTGGCGCTCGTTGCCCGGCGCGCTGGCCAGGTCGAAGCTGGCCAGCGGCTGCCAGTCCTC
>JACSRL010000573.1 GCA_014879765.1 Anaerolinea sp.
ACGCGGTCAGCCTCGCGCTCGAAGGGATCGTCGGGCGGACCGACCACTACCTTGCACTGGACGCCCGCCGCCAGGCCCAGCGCCGGGCCGGCGCTGTACAACAGGCCCAACGACCCGTTGACCGCGGGCGCGGCGACCGGCGCAGCTGCGCCAGGTTTTTTGCTGGCGGCCGGCTCGCGCTGTGCGGCGACGGTGGGCTTGGCGATTGCCCGCGCGGTGCTGTCTGCCATGATCGCGTGTGGTCAGCGCTACTTCCAGCGAAAGACGCCCGGGCCCAGGTTGAGCATGAAGCGCAGGTCCTGGCCGGGCAGGGTTGGCGCGCCGGGCAACGGCGTCTCCTGGCCAAACTGGTGATACTCGGCGGAGAAGATCAGCATGTCCAGCACCGTCAACTTGCCGCCGAAGCTGAACAGCCGGCCCGACGCCGGATCGAAGGGATCCTGCGTGCGCCAGGTGGTCCCGGCGCTGAGGCCGGTCTTGAAGGGATCCTTGACATCCGGGCGATAGCTCTTGTAGGCCAGCCCCGCCTCGCCGCTGGCGTCGACCGAGCCCGGTTGCGTCGCGCTGGGCAACAGGCCGCCGATGCCCGCGCCCAACGTCGCCTCGAAGCTCTTGCTGTCCACCAGCTTGATGCTACCGGCCGCGTTCAGGCGGGCGCGCAGGTCGCCGCCCGGCCGCAGACTGGTCTCGCTGGTCAACTGGCCCAGTTGCAGCGGGCCCAGGTTGCGAAAAACCAGCCCGGAACGCAGGTAGGTCTCGGCGATGGTGTCGTCGGCCTTTTGCTTCTGGCCGCCCTCCACCAGCGTGTAGACCCCCTCGCCGCCGAAGAACATGCCGGCCAGCCAGACGTTCTTGAACTGCGGCGGCGGCGCGCCCTCCTTGTCCCATGAATGGCTCAAGCTGAAGTAGGGGTAGAGCTCGAAGCCCTTGTACTTCTTCTTCTCCTCGTCGCTCTCCGGGTAGAGGTCGGCCAGCGAGGCCACGTTGACGCCCAGCTTGAGGTTGAAGCTGTACGGCTTGGCCGGGTCCTCGAAGCCGGTGACGCTGGACTCGAAGCCGCTGGGCGAGGAATAGAAGGGATAGCTGCCCCAGCGCGGGTCCAGCACGTTGGAGCGCAGCATCGGCCGGCCAAAGCCCTGCGGCGCTTCAGTGAAGGGCTTGAGCGCCGGCGTCAACAGGCTGGTCAGCTTCAGGTCCTGCTCGGCCAGGGCATTGACCCCCACCAGCCCCCCTTGCAGGAAGACGCCGTAGAGGATCAGCCAGCCCAGGTTCTGCTTGATGGTGGGCAGCGCCTCCTTGCCCAGGTATTTTTCCAGGTCTTTCTGCAAGGCAAACGACACCAGGTTCAGGTAGGTGTTGGAGACACCAGAGAGCGCCTCGGCCGCCTCCAGCCCCTTGCTGAAATCGGGCTTGTAGGCGGACATCTCGGTCATAATGCCGGCGTAGAGCAGGTTGTTCAGCGACGTGACGAAGTTGTAGTAAAGCGTCTGCTCCTCCAGGTTCAACTGGCCAGCCGATTTGTTGGACGCGGCCTTCCAGCGATCGGGCAACTGCAAGATCAGCGGCTTGAGCACGAACCAGGGCGCGGCCGGCGATCCAAAGCCCACCTCGCCCTCCTTCGACTCGCCGCCGGCCGGCTTGTCCTTCTCCTGGCGGGAGATGATGCCAGCGGCCGCGCCCGCCGGCTGGACGTGTACCGGCCCGCTCCCAGCCATCACCCGGCCGGCCACGCGGTCGGCCTCGCGCTCCAGGGGACTGTCGACCGCGCCGACCTCCAGCCGCGGCTGCACGGCCGCGCCCAGCGTCGCCGCGGGGCCGGCGCTGTAGAGGCGGCCCAGCGGCGCGCGCGGCGCGGCCGCAGGCCCGTTGGATGCCACTGGCCCGGCAGTCGTCTTCTGCGATGGAGCGGCCTTGCGCGCCGCGCGGATCTGGCTGGTCAGCATGAGTCGTCGTCCTGCGTTGCCGGGCACTGCCGAAAGCGCCCGACAACGTCCGCCGTAGGCCTCACGGCGTCCCGGCGAACGCGCCGAAGGCGCTGGGCGTCAGCTTGCCCAGGATTTGGATGTAGTGGTAGATGCCGAAGGCCGGCTGGTCGGCGAAGTAGCGGGTGAAGTTGCTGCCGTCCTGCGCCAGCGTCTCCAGGTGCTGGCCGCTGCTGGTGATCTCCGGCTCGTACAGCCGCAGATTGCCCGACGCGCCATCCTTGAAGACCAGCAACTGGTGGCCAAGCTGCCGGTCGCGCACGATGGCGTCGATGGCGGTGTGGGCCGGCCGCCGGTCGGTGCGGATGCGGCGGATGCGCACTCGCCGGCCGTTGGCCTCCACCACGATGCTGTCCCCCTCGGCCACCTCGATGCCCTGCTCGCTCAGGTCGTCGAAAGCGACGTTGAAGACCACCTGCCAGGTGTTGACCAGCAACTGCTCGCCCGACTTCAGCGCGTTGACCTGGGCGATGACCTCGGCCGGGTTGTTGCACCAGATATCCAGCCGCTGCAAGGTGGTCTCCAGGTCCATGGTCGGCGCCACCTGGGTGAGAATATCGGCCGCGGGCGTGCCGTTGACGTCGTTGTAGAACAGGTCGTGCAGCGCCTCCTGCGCCCAGCTCAGGTCGCCAAAGGTCGCGCGCTGATCCTCGATGCGGCCGATGACGTACTCCAGCACCTGGATCGCCGTCCGCTCGCGCTGGCCCTGCGGCCGCGACATCATGCCCTCCAGGATCATCGCGTTCAGGTAATGGGTGACGGCCGCCGGGCCGCGCGGGATGCGACTGGCCAGCCCTACCGCCTGCACGCAGCGGATGGCGTCGCTGTCGGTGCCGGCCACCGTGTCGTACTGGCCCAACCTGGTCAGGATCGTGTCGCCGTCCCAGCCGCCGCCGCGGAAGGGCAGCGGATCGGTGGGCGTCGGCGCGTTCTGGGTGATAGACTGCTGGCCGTGGCTCAGGGTGACGCCGCCCGGCGTGACCCCCTGTCCGGCCAGGTTGCCCAGCCCCGGCACCGCCCGTTCCACCGGGTTGCGGGTGCTGGTGATGGTCACCGGCGGCATGTCCACCACATCGCGCTGCACCGCTGTGGTCTGGCCCGACGCCTGCTGCGCCACGTGGGTCAGCTCGTGCGCCAGCAGCCGCTGGCCGGCCGGCGTGTGCGGCGCATATTGGCCGGGGCCGAAGACGATATCGCGGCCGCTGGTATAGGCGCGCGCGCCGATCTCCTGCGCCGACCGCGCCGCCGCGCCGTCCGTATGCACCCGCACCTCCCCCAGTCCGCCGCCGAAATGCGCCGCCGCAAAAGCCCGCGTCGCCGCATCCGCAGACTGCCCAGGCGACCGCAACACGCTGTGAACACTCTCCGGCCCCTCACCCCCACCC
>JACSRL010000681.1 GCA_014879765.1 Anaerolinea sp.
CCAAAATTAACTTGATGCTCTGGCCGGTCTTTGCGCAGCACCCCGGATGGGGCCGACCGAGCCAAGCCGCGATGCTGCGCACAGACCGGCCCGAGCGGCTATTCCCTAATCAGTTCATGCAACGGCCTGAACCCACTCACTCACCCACCTTCCATTCCGATTGCGACAGAAACGCGGCCGCGTTCTTCGAGGCGGCTGTGACCGCCCAACTGGCCGCGGCCCTTTGGCGTCCGCCGGGCCAGCAGGCCAGCCAGGCCGTCGTGGATCTGGGCGCCTCGGCCCAGCCGGCCGCCATCGATTTCCACGCCGGCGAGCCGGCCTTCATCTTCTCCCCCTTCCACAGCGCGGCCAGCCAGCCCCCCTTGCGCATCCGGGCCGATGTGCAGTTGACGCCGGAGGGGCTGCACACCTATCAGGCGCTCTGGAACGGCCAGCGCCAACGCTATGAGCACTTCTACCGCGCCTTTCAGGCCGCGCTGGCCGGCCGGTCATCAGCCTTCCACCGCTGGCCCACGCCGCAGCCGCCCCACGCCCCCCATTGCAGCGCCTACAGGGAGTACTGCGCGCTGGTCGACTCGGCCATCGATTTCATCGTCGCCAGCGGCGTCAAGAAGGTCGTCGTCTCCCGGGCCGCCTCCAGCCCCCTGACGCGCGACTTCGACCCGGTGGCCACCTTCCAGGCGCTGTGCCGGCGCTATCCGACGGCCTTCGTCTCCCTGGTGGCCATTCCCGGCGTGGGAACCTGGATCGGCGCCAGCCCGGAGCTGCTGCTGGCCACCGATGGCCGCACGCTGCACACCATGGCCCTGGCCAGCACCCAGGCGCTGCCCTCGGACCGCCCGCTGCACACGGTGCGCTGGGGCGCCAAGGAAATCGAGGAACAGGCGCTGGTGGGCGACTACATCCGGGACTTTTTCAGCAGCGCCGGCGTCCAACACCTGCACGAGGTCGGGCCGCACACCGTGGCCGCCGGCAACGTGGTACATCTGCGGAGCGATTTCACCGTGGCCGCGCCCCGCGACCAGTTGATGACCCTGGCCAACCGCGTGCTGCACGAGCTGCACCCCACCTCGGCCGTCTGCGGCATGCCCAAGGACAAGGCGCTGGCCTTCATCCTGCAGCACGAGGGCTATGACCGCAGCTTCTACAGCGGCTATCTGGGCCCGGTACACATCGACGGCCAGTCTCAGCTTTATGTCAATTTGCGTTGTATGCAATTGGGGCAGGAGACAGCCTTTCTCTATGTGGGCGGCGGCGTCACGGCCGATTCCTCGCCCGACGCCGAATGGCGCGAGACCGAGCTGAAGGCCGGCACCCTGCTGGCCGTCTTGCAGACAGCAGTTGAAACGGCCGCGCTGCCCAGCCCAGCGTGATTCCACACTCCCTTTACCCCGATTCTAGCAGGCAATGACTGGCCAAGACGCCCTTTTCTCCCAACGGCAGGCGCTGCTGCACGCCCTCGCGCGGCTGTGCGCGGCTCAGGGGCTGACCGACTTCATCATCGCGCCCGGCTCCCGCTCGGCGCCGCTCACCGCGGCGCTGGCTCAGCAGCCGGGGCTGCGCTGCCGCGTGGTCTACGACGAGCGCGCGGCCGGCCACATTGCGCTGGGGCTGGCGCAGCAGAGCGGCCGGCCGGTGGGCCTGGTCTGTACCTCAGGCACGGCAGCCCTCAACCTGGCGCCGGCGCTGGCGGAGGCGTTTTACCAGCAGGTTCCCCTGCTGGCGCTGACCGCCGACCGGCCGCCGGAGTGGGTCGATCAGCAGGACAACCAGGCGATCCACCAACGGAGGCTGTACGAGCCGCATGTGCGGGGCAGCTTTGAGCTGCCGGTGGACTATGGCCACCCCGACGCAGCCTGGCACGCGCAGCGCGTCATGCAGGAGGCCATCCAGCGCGCGGTCTGGCCGCTGCCTGGGCCGGTGCATGTCAACGTGCCGCTGCGCGAGCCGCTGTACCCGGGGCTGGCACGGTCGGAGACCGGCCAGAGCAAAAGAGATGAGACCGGCCAGAGCAAAGGAGATGAGACCGGCCAGAGCGAAAGAGAGGAGACCGGCCAGAGCGAGGGAGCTATGCCGCTCAGCCGATCATTTTCCAGAACTCTGCTGCCGGCCAGGCCGCAGCTCAGCGAGCCGGCCTGGGACGCGCTGCTGGCTGCGTGGCGTTTGGCTACGCGCAAGCTGATCGTGGCCGGCATGGTTCCGCGCGACGATCGACTGCGCCAGGCGCTGGGCGAGCTCAGCACACGGCCCGACGTGGCGGTCATCGCCGATGTGACCGCCAATCTTTTCCCCGAGGGCACGCCGCTGCACCACGGCGACGCCATCCTGGGTACACAGGACGCGGCGACCCGGCGCGCCTTGCAGCCGGACCTGGTGATCAGCTTCGGCGGGCCGGTGACCTCGAAATATGTCAAGCAGTTTCTGCGCGGCCTGCCGCCGCATCCCCACTGGCGGCTCCAGCCGGCCGGCGACGCGCCCGATACCTACCAGACGGTGACCTACGTGCTGCCGATGCAGCCGGATGATTTCTTTGTCGAGCTGGCGCGCCGCACCACGTCCCTGCCCCAGCCGTCCGGCTATGCCGCCCACTGGCAGCGGCTGGAGCGCAGCGCCGGCCAGCGCATCGACCGCTTTCTGGCCCAGGCGAAGTTCGGCGAGTTCCAGGCCGTGGGACGGGTGCTGCACGCGCTGCCCGCCGGGAGCCGCTTGCAGGTGGGCAACAGCATGCCCATTCGCTACGCGAACCTGATCGGCCATGCAGGCGGCCGCGCACTGCACAGCGTACACAGCAACCGCGGCGTCAGCGGCATCGACGGCGCGGTCAGCACCGCGGTGGGCGCGGCCCTGGCCAGCGACGCGCTGACGACGCTGGTGGTCGGCGACCTGGGCTTTTTCTACGACCGCAACGGGCTGTGGCACGCCCATGTGCCGCCTAACCTGCGCATCGTGTTGCTCAACAACCACGGCGGCGGCATCTTCGACATCATCGACGGCCCCGACCGCCTGCCGGCCGAGCTGCGCCGCGCCTATTTTCTGACGCCGCAGCCGCTGACGGCCGAACGCACAGCGGCCGATCACGGCCTGGACTACCGGCGCGTGGCCGACGCGGCCAGCCTGGAGAGGGCGCTGGCCACCTTCTTCCACCCCAGCCCGCGGCCGGCGCTGCTGGAGATCGAGACCGACATGGCGGTCAACAGCCAGGTGTTCCGCCAGTTCAAAGAGACTCTGGCTAACATTACGTAAAGGAGAGAGCAGAACATGAGTGAATCCATCCACTGGCAGACCATCAAAGAGTACGAGGAGATCCTCTTTCAGTTCTACGACGGCATCGCCAAGATCACCATCAACCGGCCAGAGCG
>JACSRL010000259.1 GCA_014879765.1 Anaerolinea sp.
AGGCACGGTCAGAGACCGGCCTGAGCGGAGGCACGGTCAGAGACCGGCCTGAGCAGAGTAGAGAGGCAATGAGGAGTTTTGTATGGCTGATCTAGGCTTGATTGCGTTGGTGATTGCCTTTGTGATGGCTGCGTTTGGCGCTGGCGCCAGCCTGCTGGGCGTGTGGCTGAAACGGCCCGCGCTGGTGACGGCCGGACGCAACGCGCTCTACGTGGTGTGCGGCTTTGTGGCGCTGGCCAGCCTGACGCTGCTGTTGGCGCTGATGCGGCGCGACTACAGCCTGGCTTACGTGGTCAACCAGGTGAGCAACACGCAGCCGATGTTCTACAACGTCTCCGCCTTCTGGGGCGGCCAGGCCGGCTCGCTGCTTTTCTGGACCCTGGTGCTGGCCGGCTATTCGGCCGCGGTGACGATTGCCCAATGGAAACGCCAGCCGGTGTTGCGGCCCTACGTGACGGCCGTGCTGCTGGGCGTGCTGCTCTTCTTCCTGACGGTCATGCTCTTCGCAGCTAACCCGTTCAACCGGCTCTGGCTGTTGCCCACCGGCGCGACCGTCTCGGCCTTGTTTGCCCCGGCCGGGGCCGTGCTGGCCATGCCGGCCGATGGCGTTGGGCTGAACCCCGTCTTGCAGAACTACTGGATGGTGATCCATCCGGTGATGCTCTATCTGGGCTGGATCGGCATGGTGATACCCTTCGCCTTTGCCGTGGCTGCGCTGGCGACCCGCCAGTTGGGCAACGACTGGGTGCGCACCATCCGCCGCTGGACACTGGCGCCGTGGATGTTTCTGACCATCGGCATTCTGATGGGCTCGCAATGGGCCTACGTGGAGCTGGGCTGGGGCGGCTACTGGGCCTGGGACGCGGTGGAGAATGCCAGCTTCCTGCCCTGGCTAACCGCCACCGCCTTCCTGCACTCGATCATGATCCAGGAGCGCCGCGGCATGCTCAAAGTCTGGAACATGGCGCTGATCTTCCTGACCTTCGAGCTGACCATGGTGGGCACCTTCATCACCCGCAGCGGCGTCATCGAGTCGGTGCATTCCTTTGCCCTGTCCAACATCGGGCCGCTTTTTCTCTCCTTCATCGCGCTTTCCATGTTCGGCTTCCTGGCGCTGCTGAGCTGGCGGCTGCCTGACCTGCGCAGCCCCAACCAACTGGACAGCATGGTCAGCCGCGAGTCGGCCTTTCTTTTCAACAATCTGCTGCTGGTGCTGATCGCCGTTTTGACGCTGTTCGGCACCCTCTACCCGATCATCTCCGATGCGCTGAGCCAGATTCTGCCCATCGAGCGCATGGCCTTTGCTGCCCCCTGGTTCAACAAGGTGACCGGCCCCTTCTTCCTGCTGCTGATCGCGCTGATGGGCAGCGCGCCCCTCTTGAGCTGGCGCAAGTCCAGCAACGAGACGCTGCGCAAGAACTTCACCTTCCCGCTGCTGTTCGGTGTGGCGGTGATGGCGCTGGTCTTTCTGCTGGGTGTGCGCAAGCCCTTCTCGGCGCTTTCCTTTGGCGTGGCCGGCTACGTGGTGGGCGGCATTGCGCAGGAGTACTACCGCGGGGCCCGGGTGCGGCGAACCACCAAGGGGGAAAGCTGGCCGGCGGCCATGTTCCAACTGCTGCGCCGCAATCAGCGGCGCTACGGCGGCTACATCGTCCACCTGGGCGTGATCATGATCATGGTCGCGATCATCGGCGCCAATGCTTACCAGTCCGAGGGCCAGGCCAATCTGGCGCGCGGGGAAAGCCTGACGGTGGAGAACTACACGTTGACCTTCGACAGCCTGCAGCAGAGGTCGGGCAGCAGCTACGATGCCGTCAACGCCACCGTGCTGGTCAGCCGCAACGGCCGGCCGGTGGGCCAGGTGACGCCGGGCATGCACTTCTACAACACAATGGCCGGCCGCGACCAGCCCACCAATGAGATTGCCATCCGCATGGGGCTGGCTGAGGACCTGTACGTGGTGCTGGCCGGCTGGGAGAACGCGGGCCAGACGGCCTCGTTCAAGGTCTACGTCAACCCGCTGATGAGCTGGATGTGGATCGGCGGCGTGGTGATGATTCTGGGAACGCTGGCCGCGCTGTGGCCGCACCAGAAAGAGAGAGAGCGGGTGGCGGTGACTGCCCCCGCGCCGCGCGGCGCACAGCCGGCCTAGTTGAGCAAACACCTATGACTTTGTTCGTTGTTGCAGGCGCCCTGCTTTTGCTGGGCATCGCGGTGGCAGCCGTGGCCTGGCCCCTGGTTCAGGAGCGCCGCGGCCCGACCGCGGTCGAGCTGGCCGAGGAGGCATTGCCCGCGGCCGATCCGCTGGTGACGCTGCAAGCGCAGCGCGATTCCATCTACCAGGCCATCCGGGAGCTGCGTTTCGACTTCCAGGTGGGCAAGGTGTCGGAGACCGACTACAAGGTTTTCGACAGCACCCTGCGCGGCAATGCGGCCGCGGTCTTGCAGCAGATCGCCGCGCTCCAGCAGGCCGAGGCAGATCCGGCGCTGAACGCCAGCCTGGAGGCTGAGATCGCGGCTCTGCGCCACACCAACGGCAGCGGGCCGGTACAGCCGGTTGCCGCGGCGGCCGGCGCGGCCGCGCTGAACTTCTGTCCGCGCTGTGGGCAGCGAGTGCAGGCTGGCAACCGTTTCTGTGGCGTGTGCGGCGCGTCGTTGAGTTGAAGGAGATCGGTTCTCAATAAAAAACAGCCCCCCTGGAAATTCCAGGGGGGCTGTTCGTTGGTATCCCAGACAGGACTCGAACCTGTGGCCTCTTCCTCCGCAGGGAAGCGCTCTAATCCACTGAGCTACTGGGACGTTCTATCCAACCAGGCGGGGAGGGAGGGATTTGAACCCTCGAGGGACTTATAAAGCCCCTACCCACTTAGCAGGCGGGCGCACTAGACCGTACTATGCGACCTCCCCGTATTCGATTGTTCAGGTGATCGATCATCGGCAAGCAGTGCGTTGTCTGTGCAGCTCACTGCCTGCGGGTCACTGATCACCGGTCAAGGCGGAGGGAGAGGGATTCGAACCCCCGGTGACATCGCTGCCACAGCTGTTTTCAAGACAGCCGCCTTAGACCGCTCGGCCATCCCTCCGGGGTTGATTCCTATCCCTCAGGACGGCAGCATTTTAACACAAGGGGGCGATTGAGTCAAAGATGGCAACTCAGGGAACTGGGGAACTTCGGAGGAACTTTTCGCTTAAGTAACTGTCCGCAAATAACGTGAGTTGGCTCGGTCGGCCCCGTCCGGGGTGCTTCGCAAAGACCGGCCAAAGCGCCAAGTTAATTGGGTGTGTTTGAAATGAGTTGGTTAGCGTAGGTCGATTGCGAAGCACCCCGGAGTGGGGAAGCGGGT
>JACSRL010000310.1 GCA_014879765.1 Anaerolinea sp.
GAGCTGCCGCCGGCGTTGGCGCCGCCGAAGAGGATGCGCACGGCAAACTGGGGGTTGTCATCGACCCCAGCCAGCCCGCTGAAGTCGTACTGGAAAAGCTGAAAGTCCTGCGTCACCGGAACCACGCCGCCGAAGGCCGTCCAACCGGCGCTGTCGGCGGTGCGGTAGTAGAGCCGTTGCTCCTGCGCGCCGCTGTTGGTGCGCACGAAGGCGTAGCGCAGGACGACATTCTGATAGCCGGTGGTGGGCAGGGCCAGGATCAGCTCACGGGTATCGGAGGGATTTCTGACCCGCAGCGCATGGCCGGCCGGCTGTTCCAGGCGCGCGTTCAGCGCCGTGCCCTCGTCGCTGCCCCGGTCCATGGTGCCGGCGCCCGTGCCTGGGTAGGTGATGGCCGCACCGGCCAGAAGGCTGAGGTCGGCCGGAACCTGGCTGAGCGCGCCGCTGGGCAGGTCGTTGAAGTGCCAGTAGTGCAGCAGCACCGGCTCCATCTGCAAGACCGGCTCGAACAAGGCCGTCAGCGTCACATCGGCGCTGAAGGTCTGGGAGGTGTAGGCCGGCGTGCCGGCCGGCAGCCCCTGCCAGCCGGCGAAGCGATAGCCTGGGCGGGCGACGGCCGTCAGCTCTACCGGCGTCCCCTGGAAATAGATCCCCCGCCACGGATAGGGCGTGGGGGAGACGCCCGGCGTGCTGCCGAGCAGGTTGATGGTGTTGACCCGCACGTAGCCATGGGCCGGGTCGGAGACGTTCACCGTCAGCGTGTACTCGCCGGGGATGCCGAACTTGTCGCGGATCTGCAGGCGTTGAAAGCCGGGCCGCTGGTTGGCAAATTCCACCATCACATCGACCTGCTGCCGCCAGGCCGTCATGCTGGCAGGGATCTGCCAGCGGGCGATGTGCTCCGGCATGGCAGGCTCCAGCGCCTGCTGCATCCCGCCGATGATGGCGGTGGTGCGGCTGGGCAGAAAGGCGGTGTTCAGCAGATCGGCGAAGCGGGAGATGAACTGCTGCCGGAAGGTGGGGTTGGTCAGCAGAGTCCTCAGCAGGAAGGTCGACCAGTCAGGGTTGGGCCAGGCTGTGCCGCCGGCCGCGGTGGCAAAGGCCAGGGTGTCGTGGGCGTAGGCGGTCGGCCCTCCCTCCAGCCCGAAGCCAAAGTCTGTGTCCCACAACAGCCAGCGCCAGCGTCCATCGTGGCCCAAGGGCGCGCCTGGCCGGTAGGCGTCGGTTCTCAGACGCCAGAACGCGATGTTGTTGCCCGGCCAGTCGGTGTTGCGGGCGAAGATCTGGGCGATCTGATAGTTGATGTAGTTGTCCACATCCATTTGCGTCTGGATGTAGTCGTATTGCGCCTGCCCGGCCACGCCGTAGGCGTAGATATAGTTCAGCAGCGCCTGGTAGTGGAGCGCATCCCCCTCCTCGACGACGCCCCAGTCCTCCAACAGGTCGATGTTGTCGGGATCGACGCCATAGACCTGCTCCAGGTAGTATTTGTCGTAGCGCTCGCGGATGTTGTGGATGCCCCAATACTCGCCGTTGATGAAGACCACTGCCGGCCGATAGGCCTGGGTGTCGATGCCCAACTGCGCCATGATGGCCTGAATGGCCGCGTCCCGGAAGAGGGTGGAGGGAAAGTCGTTGCCGCCGTTGCGCAGAATCAGCCGCCGGTAGTTCTCGTAAGGCTGGTCAGGGAAGATGGGATAGGCAAAGGTCGAGGCGCCGTAGTCGCTGCGGGCATAGAGGCGCAGCGACTTCATGCGGTGGACGCGGGTCACGTTGCCATGAATGCGGAAGCCCGCGTCCTGGCGCAGCGCCACCGCCGCGCTGCCCGGCTCGATCAGCTCAAAGGAGAGCGGAAATTCAAAGGCATCGCCGCGCCGGTGCCAGTTGGCAGGCGTCGAGGGCGTGGCCGGCTCGTTGGCATTGCCCGCCCGCCATGCCTCAAAATCGGCGCCGGCCGTGTAGATGCCCTCCTGGAAGTCGAAGAGGATATCCTCAGGGATGGCCAGGGAGACCACCGGCAGGCTGTAGCGGGCGCGGCCCGCGGGGCTCACGAAGTAGCTCTGCGTCAGCACAGGGCTGGCCAGCGCGCCCGGCTTGATCACCTGGGCGCGCACCACCGTGCCCTTGAAAACCGGCTGCTGCGGCAGATAGGCCGGCTGCCGGTCATAGGTCGATGACTTCTGGGTCACCCGATCGGGCGCGGTGGAGCGATCGGCGATGGCCAGCGGCTGGGTGTAGCGCTGCGTCCGGTTGGTCTCGGTCAAAAATGGCCCCAGCGGATCGCCCGGGCTCTGCGGCCACTGATTTTTGTAGCGAAAGGTGCGGCCTTGCAGGTTGGCCGGATCGGGCAGCGAGCCATCCAGGGTGTAGATGATCTCCACGCCCGGCGTCGCGCTGGTGAGGCTGAGCTCGAAGGGGCCGGTGTAGAAGCCAGCCTGATGCGAGAAAGCGGGGGGCGTCAGAATCTCGCTGTAGCCAGGGCTGGCGCTGTTGTCGCTCCCCGGCGTTGGCCGGTCGAAGAAAAACCAGGCGCTGGCCCCATCCGGCCGCCGACCGTAGGAGATGTCGCGCGCCAGGCTGCGGGCGTCCGTCTGATCCACCAGGCCCTGCGTCGGGTGGGTCAGCAGCAGCGGCTCCCCCGCGGCGCTGATGCTGAAATTGGTGTGCAAGGGGCCGCTGGGGTTGGCGCGGTTCTTGCCTGAGGCCCACACCAGCAGATGGCTGCCCGGCGCCATCTGGATGTCGGGGAAAACCCAGCGGAAGGGGGCGTCTGGGCTGTCGGACAGGCCATAGCCGGCCAGCGCGACCGGCTGGGGCCCGGGGTTGTAGAGCTCGATCCAGTCGCTGAATTCTCCATCCTCGTCGGCGATGGTCTGGCTGTTGGAGGCCATGAACTCGTTGATGACGACGGGCGTCGGTCCCTGAGCCTGGACTGGCGCGCCGGCGGCGAACATGGCCACAGCAAGAGCCAGCGCCAGCAGCAAGATCAGCGGGAGCGGGGATGCGAAACGTCGGGAGAGGGCAAACAGCGGTGGGCGGTGCATGAGACTTTTTCACTCCAGGGCGCGGGGATGGCACTCAACTTCAAGACCCCGGCGACCGCCCCGATGGCGGCTGCCGAGGTCTCTGGCTGCCGAGTATACCGCATCGCGCCGGATGGGGCAAGCTCATGCCCTCGCCTCAAGGCAGACATCCATGCGCTGGACCGCACAACCGTAGATGAAGACAGCGGGCTCGGTCGGAGACCGGCCCGAGCAGCTATTTTCAAGTTAGACATCCATGCGCTGGACCGCACAACCGTAGATGAAAACAGCGGGCTCGGTCGGAGACCGGCCCGAGC
>JACSRL010000818.1 GCA_014879765.1 Anaerolinea sp.
GTGGGGAACAGGGTGGCAGCAGCCCGCAGCGGCAGCGGCCGCAGGTGGATCTGCCCGGTGCGCCGGCCGTACAGCGGCGCCCGGTATTCGAGCAGTTCTCGCTCCATCATGCCGATGTGCGAGCCGCACAGAATCAGCATGAGCCGGGTGTGCTGCAATCGCTCATCCCAGACCTTCTGCAGAACTGAGGGGATGCTGGGATCGGCGTTGATCAGATAGGGGAACTCATCGATCACGACAACCAGTCGACGCTCCGCGGCCAATTCCCCCAGGGCTCGGAAAGCCCGTTCCCAACTCTCATAGGTGTAGCCGGCTGGGCCGCCGTCGGGATGATCAGCCTGCCAGACGGCGTCGGTGAAACTGCGCCGTAGGAGGGCTTCCGAGCTGAGGCTGGCGACCCAAAGGGCGCTGGGATGGTTATCGCAGAAAGCGCGCAGCAGAGCAGTCTTGCCGACGCGCCGCTGCCCATAGACAACGATCAACTCGGCGCGTTCGGAGCGCCAGGCAGCCTCCAGGGCAGACAGTTCAGACTCACGATCGACGAACATAGACGCCTCATTAGTCTAATTCAGATTAGTCTAATCTCAGTTAGACTAATCTTGCGTCATCAGGCGCTATGATGCAAGTTCTGCCAGCAGGTGCGGCGCCCGGCGCACTCGCTGGCGACGAGTCATTCTGGCCGGCCCTCGAGATGGCGGATGTCATAGCAGCCCCAGCTCGCGGGCGCGGGCGATGGCCTCGGTGCGCCGCTCCACTTGCAGCTTTTCGAAGATGTGGCGGTTGTGCCCCTTGACCGTGTCCAGGGCCAGGAAGAGCCGTTGGCCGATCTCGCGGTTCGAGAGGCCCTGGGCGATCAGCCGCAAGATCTCCAGCTCGCGCGGGCTCAGCGGCTCGATCAACGGCGACGGCCGGGGGAGGGAGGAGGGAGGCGCCGTCGGCCGGCGTTGGCCCGCGGTCGGGTCGTCCAGGGCCGCCAACAGCCGCGCGACGTAGGCCGGTCTGATCCCCTGCCCGGCGGCTTCGGCCAGCAGCTCCGCCATCGGCTGGCCTTCGTCGACGAAGAGGCGGATGAAGCCGCCCGGCTCGGCCAGCGCCAGGGCTTCGGCCAGCGTCTGCACGGCCGCGGCCCTGGCGCCTTTCAATCGCAGCGCCAGCGCCTGCAACACCGCGGCCCTGAGCTGCTCATCAGCCCAGCCGCGCGCGTCCACCTGCTGGCGGTACGGCTCCAGCACGGCCAGCGCCGCGGCCGGGTCCCCCTGGGCAAGCAGCACGCGCGCCTGGCTGAGCGGAAGCTCGTGCTGCCGGGCCACCTGCGCGGCCGCGGCCACCCGACCCTGCCGCAGCAGCGCCAGAACCTGAGCGGCGGCAATCTCTGGCAGCCGCAGGGTGAAGTTGTTGCGGCGCGCGGCCTCTTCAGCCTCCGCCAACAGGGCGGTGGCGTCGGCCGCATCGCCCTGTGTCAGCTTGAGGCGGGCCAGGAAAACCTGGGCAAAAAGGTGTCGATCCAGCGTGCGGTCGTAGTAGCGCGTCAGTTGCAGGCATTGCAACCCGTGCCGCTCGGCCGTCGCCATGTCGTTCCATTGATAGTGGATGCGGGCCAGCCCCAGATGCGCTTCGTTGACGAGAAGAATCGGCTGATCGCCGGCCATGTGCAGGACGCGCCGGTAGGTCTCGGCGGCCAGATGGAGTTGGTTCTCTGCTTCTTGCAAGTGCCCCAGGTGGCTGGTGGCCAGAACTGTGGCAAACATGTTCCCAGTTACCCGGCAGATCGCCAGGGCCGCGGTCACAGTCTGGTTGGCCGCGGCGCGGTCTCCCAGAAAATAATAGGCAATCGAGAGCGTCCAGTTGGCGGTGAACCGGAAGGTCAGATTCTCGGGCGACAGATACTCCAACGCGCGCTGCGCCTGGGCAATGACGACCTCTGGCCGGTACTGCGTGACCGCCAGCGTGGCCCTGGCGGCGGCGATTTGCCCCAGCAGGTCCCGGAACTGCGCGTTCTGGGGCTGATCCGCCAGGGCCGCCTCCGCGGTCTGCAATCGCTCCTCCACCCCGGTGGTCTGGCCGATCATCAACGCCATCGTGGCCGACCGCACCCGCAACAAGGGCCTGGCATCCAGCACCGGCTCAGGCAGCGAGGTCAGCCATTCGACGATGGTCGTCAGCGCACCGCGGGAGTGCCGGGGTATCGCGCTGCTCTCCATCAGCCGCTCGGCACGCTCGACATCATTGGCCACAGTGGCATGGCGAAAAGCATCCAACGCCAAACCATTGTCTTCATACCACTGGCTGGCGCGGATGTGATAGCCCGCGATCTCGCCTGCCGTCAGGCTCTGCCCCAGCCGCTGCCGCAGCAGGTCAGCGAAGAGGTGGTGGTAGCGGTACCAATGCCGTTCGCTGTCCAGCGGCACGATGAAGAGGTTGGCGTGCTCCAGGTGTTCGAGGATCGACTGCCCATCGCTGCGCTCCAGCACGGCGTCGCAAAGCGGGCCGCACAGGCGCTCGAGGATGGCGCTGTGCAGCAGGAACGCCTGCACACCGGCCGGCTGCCGGCCCAGGACTTCCTCCAGCAGATAGTCCAGCACGAAATGGTGGCTGCCGGTGAAGGACTGGATGAAGCTGGCCGTGTCCGAACGCCCCTGCATGGAGAGCGCGGCCAGTTGCAGGCCGGCGATCCAGCCTTCGGTGCGGGTTTCCAGCGCCGCGATGTCATCGTCGGCCAACTGAAGTCCCATGGTCTGGTTGAGAAACTCGGCCGCTTCGGCCGGGCTGAAGCGCAGATCGGCCGCGCGCAGCTCGGTCAACTGGCCGCGGGCGCGCCAGCGGGCCAGGGGAAGCTGCGGATCCTCGCGCGTCGCAATCACCAGGTGCATCGACGGCGGCATGTGTTCCAGCAGGAAGGCCAGCGCCTGGTCCACCGGCGCGGCGTCCAGCGCGTGGTAGTCATCGAGGACCAGGATGAAGCCTGCGCCCGCGCTGGCTGCCGGCGCAGCCCCGCGTGGAGTCGAAGAATCGCCTGCGATGGCAACGATCTCGTTGAGCAGGGTGGTCAGCAGCGCCTCGACCGGCGGCGGCTGGGGCGAGTCCAGCGCGGCCAACACCTCCCCGCCGATGCCGGCAAAAACAGTCCGCAGCGCGGCAACCAGATAAGCCAGAAAGCGGGCCGCCTGGCCATCCCCCGCATCCAGCGACAGCCAGGCCACCGGTAGGGGCGGGGTACCCCCGCCCTCGCGTAGGGGCGGGGTATCCCCGCCCTCAGCCAAACGCGCCCCGTCCGCGCGTAGGGGCGGGGTACCCCCGCCCTCAGCCAAACGCGCC
>JACSRL010000645.1 GCA_014879765.1 Anaerolinea sp.
CCCGCAGGCGCTGCACTTGATCGGCCATGTACCCTGCATGCACGTGCAGCCCGTCGGCCCTGGCCAGCAACTGTCGCAGGGCCGCGGCCTCGACCGCGCCCCCCTCCCCTTCGTGCTGGGCCAGATTGTGTACGGTATAGACCAGCCGGCCGCCGCGGGCCTGGTACGCGGCCAGGGCGGCAAAGAAGCGATCCAGGAAACGTTGGCGGCGGCGGGCAAAGGCCGGCGCGCTGTTCAGGGCCGGCTCCAGCCAGCGCCGCATCCCCCGGCCGGGCAGCCCCCAACGGCTCAGCCCGGCCAGGCTGCTGTACTCAGGCCGCCCCCACAGCTCCAGCCAGTGCAGATGGATCAAATCCGCCTGTTGGGCGGCCGCAGGCAGGCCATCCTCCCCCGCATCCTGCACCAGGCTCACATCGACCCCCGCGCTGGCCAGCCCGCCGCACAACAGGTCGATGTAGGGGTTCGCCTCGCGCGCCGCGGCCGATAGCAGGGCGACATTCATGCGCTGGCGTCGTCGTCGGGCAGGTCGGGCGCCGGGAGCGGCGTCGGTTCGTCGTCGGACTGGCCTGGTTCATCGCCCGGCGCGGCCGGCTCGTCGCCCGGCAGTCCAGGCTCGTCGTCGGGGCCCTGCGGCCCATCGCCCGGCAAGGGCGGCTCGCGCGGCGGCTCCGGCGCGCCGTTGTCGTCGTTGCCCTCCTCGTCGCTGCCGGCGCGGGCATCCTCCTTCTTGGCCGGCGGCTTGCCGAAATTCTTCAGGCGCAGGGCCAGCTCGCGCAGCGCATCGTCCACCCGGCGGTTGACCGTGCCTGGCGGAAAGCGGCCATCGGCCTCACGCTGGCCGGCCGGCGCGCCGGTCAAAATGGCGATGCCCTCGTCGATGCTGCTGACCGGGTAGATGTGGAACTGGCCCGCGGCCACGGCGTCGACCACCTCCTCGCGCAGCATCAGGGTGGCCACATTGGCGGCCGGGATGATCACCCCCTGCTCGCCGGTCAGCCCCTTCTCCCGGCAGACGTCGAAAAAGCCTTCGATCTTGGCCGTGGCGCCGCCGATGGCCTGGATCTCGCCATGCTGGTTGACCGAGCCGGTCACGGCAATGCCCTGTTTGATGGGCAGGCGGGCCAGCGCCGACAACAGGGCGTAGACCTCGGTGCTGCTGGCGCTGTCCCCTTCCACGCCGTCGTAGCTTTGCTCGAAGGTGATGGTGGCGGTCAAACTGAGCGGCTTGTCCTGCGCGTACAGGCCGCCCAGATAGCCGCTGATGATCAACATGCCCTTGTCGTGTACCTTGCCGCTCAGCTTGGCCTCGCGCTCGATGTTGATCACGCCCGACTGGCCCAGATAGGTCTTGGCGGTGATGCGCGAGGGCTTGCCGAACATGGTGTCGCCCAGGGCCAGCACGGCCAGCCCGTTGACCTGGCCGATGACCGCGCCGGCCACGTCGATGATCACCGTGTTGTTGATGATGGCCTCGCGCACCCGCTCCTCCACCATGCTGGAGCGATAGCGGCGCTCGTCGATGGCTCGCTGCACATCCTGGCCGGTCACGAACGCGGCCGCGGCCGGCCGGGCCGCGGCCTGCGCCCAGTAGGCCGCCTCGCGCACGATGTCGGCCACGTGGGCGAAGCGGGTGGTCAGCTTGCGCTGATCCTCCACCAGCCGGCCGCTGTACTCGATCACCTTGGCCACGCCGCTGGCGTCGAAGGGGGGCAGATTCTCCTCGGCGCAGCGGGTGCGGATGTAGCGGGCCAGCTTGACCATGTTCTCGGCCGTCCACTCCATCTGACTGGCGAAATCGGCCCGCACCTTGAACAGCTTCTGAAACTCGTCGTCGTAGGCGTAGAGCAGGTAGTAGGTGTAGGGATCGCCGATCAGGATCACCTTGACCTCCAGCGGGATCGGCTCCGGGCTAAGGCTGGTGGTGGCAATCATGCTGTACTGGGCGCCCAGCTCCTCGATCTTGACCTGCTGGTGGCGCAGCGAGCGCTTGAGCGCCTCGAAGGCCAGCGGCTGGCGCAGCAGGGCGCGGGCATCCACCACCAGATAGCCGCCGTTGGCCCGCAGCAGCGAGCCCCCTTTGATCAGGCTGTAGTCGGTGACCAGGGTGCCGAACTGCGCCTCCTGCTCGATGCGGCCGATCAGGTTGTAGAAGGTGGGGTTGGTTTCGACCACCACCGGCGCGCCGCTTTCGTCGCTGTGATCCACCACCACGTTGATGCGGTAGTGCTCGAAGAGCGATTCCGGCGGGCCAAGCAGCCAGCGGGTGGGATCCGACGGCTGCTCCTCGTCGTCGGCGGTGGGGGACTTGTAGCTCTCGACGTTCTGCGTCATGTGCTGGCGCACGGTGGCCAGATACTCCACCACCTCGTCCCATGCGGCATAGTCGGCTTGCAGTTGGTCGAAGCCAGACCCCACGGTGGCCGCGGCGATCTCGCGGTCGAGATTCTGGAGCAGATTGGCCGCCTCGTCGCCCAGGGCTTTCAGCTCGCGCAGCGTTTTCTCCATCTCCTGCCGCAGCTCCGGCTCCTTGGCCTCATAGGCCTGCTGCTGTTCGATGGGCAACTGCTGAAACTGCTCGCTGGTGATGGTCTTGCCGTCGATCAGGGGGGAAAAGAGCAGGCCCATGGGCGTCTGGACGATGGTGAAGCCCCGCACGCGGGCGAAGGCCTCCATGTTCTGGCTGGCGTTTTGCCGCCGCTGCTCCAGGTCTTTGACCAGATCTTTGCGGTGCTGCTCGTAGTTTTCACTCTCGAAGGCCTTGGGGAGCTGTTCCTCCAGCGCCTTGAGCAGCGCATCGAAACGGTCGCGCAGCGCGCGGCCGCCGCCGGGCGGCAGGCGCAGCGCCAGCGGCTCATCGGGCCGCTCGAAATTGTTGACGTAGCCCCAATCGTTGGGCACCGGCCGGCCGGCGGCCTTGCGCTCCAGATATTTGGCGATGGTGGTGGTCTTGCCGGCGCCGGCCGGCCCCAGCGCGTAGATGTTGTAGCCGTAGGACGGAATGTCAAGGCCAAATTCAATCGCGCGGGTGGCCCGCTCCTGGCCGATGATCTCGTTCAGTTGTTCCAGCTCATCGGTAGAGTGGAAGCTCAGATCGCTGGGCGCACAGGCGCGGCGCAGGTGGTCGGCGGTCAACTCTCGGGGCAAATCGGACATCAGTGTCACCTCTGGCGGCATTCTGTGGCATGAGAAACCGGGTTGTAACTGCTCAGGCTCGGTATTAGAAACCGGGTTTTTGTCTTGCAGCCCAAGGTCATGGCGCCGTGAAAGGCCGTTGCGCAGACGAAAACCATGCCCGCACGAGAAAAACCCGGTT
>JACSRL010000683.1 GCA_014879765.1 Anaerolinea sp.
TGTACGTGATTTCGATACGGCAGCCTACTCAATCCACGTACACGCACCCGCCAGCGCCCAACGACACCGGCGGCGGCCGATTGGCCCCTATCCTTCATCTATGTGAGGTGATCCCCCATGCAATCCGAGTCCTTGACCTTTCTTGACAACCGGACTGGCCGCTCTTATGAGTTCCCCATCACTGACGGCACGATCCGCGGCCTGGACCTGCGCCAGATCAAAACCGACGAGGGTGATCACGGCCTGACTTCCTACGATCCGGCTTTTCTCAACACCGCCTCCTGTCGCAGCAAGATCACCTACATCGACGGCGACAGGGGAATTTTGCGCTATCGCGGCATTCCCATCGAACAATTAGCGGAGCAGTCCACCTTCCTGGAAACGGCCTATCTGGTGCTCTACGGCGAGCTGCCGACCCAGGCCCAGTTGGACGAGTGGACCATGGCGGTGCAGGGCAAGACCATGGTGCATGAGAGCATTCGTCACTTTCTCAACGCCTTTCGCTACGATGCCCACCCCATGGGCACGCTGGTGGGCACCGTGGCCGCGCTGTCGACCTTCTACCCTGACGCCCGCCATGTCGAAGATCCGGAGCTGGTGCAACAGCACACGCTGCGCCTGGTGGGGATGATGCCCACCCTGGCGGCCTTTGCCTATCGCCACTCCATGGGCTTTCCCTACATCTACCCTGACCGGGACCTGAGCTACACCGGCAACTTTCTGAGCATGATGTTCCGGATGCAGCAGGAGCACTACCAGCCCAACCCGGTGCTGGAGCGGGCGCTGGACGTGCTCTTCATTCTGCACGCCGACCACGAGCAGAACTGCTCCACCAGCACCATGCGCGTGGTGGGCAGCACCTATGCCGACCCCTACGCGGCCGTGGCCGCGGCAGCATCGGCGCTCTATGGGCCTTTGCACGGCGGCGCCAACGAGGCGGTGCTGCGCATGTTGAACGAGGTGGGCCACGTCTCCAGCGTGCCCGATTTCATCCAGAGCGTCAAGCGGGGCGACCGGCGGCTGATGGGCTTTGGCCACCGCGTCTACAAGAACTATGACCCGCGCGCCAGCCTTATCAAGCGTATCGCCTACGAGGTCTTCGAGGTGACCGGCCGCAACCGGCTGCTGGACATCGCCACCGAGCTGGAGACCATCGCCCTGGACGATCCCTATTTCGTCGAGCGCAAGCTCTACCCCAACGTCGATTTCTACAGCGGCGTGATCTACCAGGCGCTGGGGCTGCCCACCAGCATGTTCACGGTCATGTTTGCTATTCCGCGCACGGTGGGTTGGCTGGCGCAATGGCGCGAGGGGCTGAACGATCCCGAACAGCGCATCTCACGGCCGGCCGAGTACTACGCCGGCGTGCCCGCGCGCGACTATCTGCCCATCGCCCAGCGTATCACCGGCGCCACCGGGCCCCAGCATATGCCGCAGTCCCAGGGCAGCTTGACCATCACCGACAACCGCACCGACCGCGCGTATGAGCTGGCCATCACCGATGGCATGATTCGGGCCAACGATCTGCGCAAGATCAAGGTAGATGCCGACGACTTCGGCATCATGAGCTACGATCCGGCCTTTTTCAACACCGCCTCTTGCCGCAGCGCGATCACGCAGATCGACGGGAGGGAGGGCATCTTGCGCCATCGGGGCATCCCCATCGAACAGTTGGCCGAGCAGTCGAATTTCCTGGAGACCGCTTATCTGCTGATCTACGGCGAGCTGCCGACGCAGGAGGAGTACGACCAGTGGGTGTATGATATCAAGCATCATACCCTGTTGCACGAGAACATCCTGACCTTCATCGACGGCTTTCCGCGCAACGCTGATCCCCTCAGCATCATGATCGGCGTGATCTCGGCGCTCTCGACCTTCTACCTGGACGCGCGCAATGTCTCTGACCAAGGGGCGGTGGAGCTGCAGACGCGGCGATTGATCGCCAAGATGCCCACCATCGCCGCCTTTGCCTATCGCCATTCGCTGGGCCGGCCCTACGTCTATCCGGCCGACGAGCCGACCTACACCGGCGACTTTCTGCGCATGATGTTCAAGCGCATGGAGAAGGGCTATCGGCCCGATCCGCTCTACGAGCGCGCGCTGGACATCCTCTTCATCCTGCACGCCGACCATGGGCAGTCCACCTCGGCCACCACCATGCGCATGGTGGGCAGCTCGCGCGCAGACCCCTTCGTTTCGGTGGCGGCTGCGATTGCCGCGCTGCGCGGGCCGAAGCACGGCGGCGCCACCAGCCAC
Organism: Anaerolinea sp.; assembly: GCA_014879765.1. Taxonomy (GTDB): domain Bacteria; phylum Chloroflexota; class Anaerolineae; order JAAEKA01; family JAAEKA01; genus JAAEKA01. The sequence continues at coordinate 2,257 of JACSRL010000683.1, forward strand.
GTGTTGACCATGCTGGACGAGATCGGCGAGCCCAGCCGGGTGCCGGCCTTCATCGAGACGGCCAAGCGTGACCGACGGCTGGTGATGGGCTTTGGCCACCGCGTCTACAAGACCTACGACCCGCGCGCGGCGCTGGTGCGCAAGCTGGCCCACGAGGTGATCGCGGCCAGCGCGCAGACCGCGCGGCTGGATGTGGCGCTGGAACTGGAGCGTGTCGCCCTGCAAGACAGCTATTTCGTCGACCACAACCTGTATCCCAACGTGGACTTCTACAGCGGCTGCATCTACAGCGCCATGGGCCTGCCCGACGACATGTTCACGGTGCTCTTTGCCATCCCGCGCGCGGCCGGCTGGCTGGCCCAGTGGCGGGAGCTGATCGCCGATTCCGAACAGAAGATCGCCCGCCCGCGGCAGATCTACGACGGCGTCTGGCTGCGCGACTACACACCGATGGAGCAGCGCGGCTAAGCGATGACAGTAGAGATGCCAACTTTGCGGAAAAGTTGGCATCTCTGTTTCTGCGGCTGCTGACGCTAAACTCTGCAAAGTCACCACGGGGAGGGATATCAACGATGGCGACCCCCCTTGGAGCCAGCCAGAACAGGCCTGTTGGGAATTACACACACGCTTCACGCCTCACGCCTTCAGAGTCAGCTCCACCACCGGCACAATCACCTCGGGCTTCCTGACGGGGAGGAAAAGCAACTGCGTCTCGGGCTGGACGGTCAGATATTCCAGCTCCCAGGCGCTGCTGGCCAGGGGAACCTCGCTGCCGTCGTGCAGGAAGCGGGCATAGGCCACCTGGCCGCCCAGGCCGGGCAGGTGCAACTGCTTGAAGGGCCAGGCGTAGATGTGGACGTAGACCTTGTCCCCCTTCTGGGTCAGCCGGCAGTCAGGCGGGGTGGGAAATACGCTCTGGGTACAGCCGTAGATCGCCTCGCCGTGCAGCGCCATCCAGTCGCGGTAGACGGCCAATGCCCGCTGCGCGCGCGGGTCGAAGGTCCCCAGCGGCGTCGGTCCCACGTTCATCAGCAGGTTGCCGCCGTTGGCCACG
>JACSRL010000685.1 GCA_014879765.1 Anaerolinea sp.
GCGAACACGTGATTTCGATACGGCAGCCTACTCAATCCACGTGTTCGCACCCGCCGGCTGAGCAGTTACAATAGTTCACCCTAAACTTGACAGAAACGGCCAGGGATGATACTCTGGCCAGCGTAGGTTCAGTAAGTTCCTGTTCAGGCATGGGCAGCCACCAGGGTTTACCCTCTGGCGGCTGTTTTTATTGCCCGGATCGCGCCTCTGAATCGCGCAATACCAGCAAGACGGCGGCCACCAGCCGCCGCGTCAGAAGTAAGGAGAAACAACACGTGTCCAATCGCGAACAGGGAACCGTCAAGTGGTTCAACGCCTCCAAGGGCTATGGCTTCATCGCCCGCGCCAACGGCGAGGATGTTTTCGTTCATCAGACCGAGATCCAGGCTGAGGGCTACCGCACGCTGAACGAGGGCCAGCAGGTCGAGTTCGACGTGGAGCAGGGCCGCAAGGGCCTGCAGGCCAGCCGGGTCGTGGCGCTCTAGCCTCATCGGCCGTCAGCAACTGACAAGACACAGCCCAAGGACGAATTCGTCCTTGGGCTGTTTTTTCACTGCTCGCACCCAGCGGCGGATCAGCGCCGGCCCGATGGCTTGTGGGTGCGCCAGGCGGCGCGGCCGGCGTCGATGGTGGCCCGCAGCCGGCCGCGCACCGTGGGGGCATCGGCCGGGCCCATGACGTCGCCGTAGGCGCGGCGGGCCAGGCGGCGCCAGGTGGAGCGGGCTGAGGCCAGTTGATAGCCCGCCTCGCGCTGCGCATCCTTCCACCAGGGGGCCGGCGTCCGCTCCACCGGCGCGCACCAGTGGATCGCCGTGGCGGCCCAGGTCAGGCCGGCGCCGAAGCCGGCCAGCACCAGGGTCTGCCCCGGCCGCACCCGTCCTGCCTCGATGGCCTCGCACAGCGCGATGGGGATCGAGGCGGCCGAGGTGTTGCCGTAGCGCTCCAGGTTGACGAAGACCTTTTGCTCGGGGATCTTCAACTGCTTGACCACCGATGACTGGATGATGCGCACGTTGGCCTGATGGGGGATCACCAGATCGACGTCGGTCAGGCTGAGGCCGGCCTTGGCTACCGCGTCGCGCGTGCCGTTGGCCATGGCCTGCACGGCAAAACGAAAGACGGCCTTGCCATCCATCCTGAGCATGTGCATGCGGTTGGTCACCGTCTCCATGGTGGGGGGATGGGCGCTGCCGCCGGCCGGCACCATCAACAGATCGCTGCCGGAGCCGTCGGATCCCAGCACGCAGCTCAGAATGCCCCCCGGCTCATGGCTGGCGGCCACCAGGACCGCGCCCGCGCCGTCGCCGAAAAGAATGCAGGTGTTGCGGTCGGTCCAGTCCAGGAAGCGGGTCAGCGTCTCCGCGCCCACCACCAGCACGTAGTCTGCATCGCCGGACAGCACCAGCGAGCGGGCCACTGACAGACCGTAGACGAAGCCGGAGCAGGCCGCGTTCAGGTCGAACGCGCCGGCCCGGGGCGCGCCCAGCGCGTCCTGCACCAGGCAGGCGGTGGAGGGACAAAGGTACTCCGGCGACGTGGTGGCGCAGATGACCACGTCCAGGTGGCTGGCAGGCACGTCGGCTACCCGCAGCGCCTCGCGCGCCGCCTGGATCGCCAGCGTCGCGGTGGATTCCTTGGGGCTGGTGGCCATGCGGCGCTCCTGGATGCCGGTGCGGCTGCGGATCCAGTCGTCCGAGGTGTCGACCATGCGCGCCAGGTCGTCGTTGGTGACAATGCGCTCTGGCAGCGCCATGCCCCAGCCGACGATCTGGGCATAGCGCGGCCGGAGGTTGGCCCGCTGTGGCCCGACGCCGTTCACGCCGGGCAGATGGGAGGTCGCGTTGCTCATAGCGGTCCTTGCAATAATCTCATGGTGCGAGACTTCCGAAGTCTTTCAGTCCAGCCGGCCCATCACCAAGGTGGCGTTGTGGCCGCCAAAGCCAAAGGAGTTGGAGAGGGCCACACGCACCTCCGCCCGGCGCGCGACGTTGGGCACGCAGTCCAGATCGCAGGCCGGGTCGGGCGTCTCGTAGTTGATGGTGGGGGGAAGGATGCCCTCCTGCATCGCCTTGAGACAGACGATGGCCTCGACCGCGCCGGCCGCGCCTAACAGATGCCCCATCATCGACTTGGTGGAGCTGACCGGCAGCCGCAGCGCATGGTCGCCGAAGACGCGCTTGATGGCCGCGGTCTCGCCCACGTCGCCCAGCGCGGTGCTGGTGGCATGGGCGTTGATGTAGTCCACGGCCTCGGGGGCGATCGCGGCTTCACGCAGCGCAGCCGCCATGGCCTCGGAGGCGCCCAGGCCATCGCCGCGCGGCGCGGTGGGGTGATAGGCGTCAGCCGTCAGGCCATAGCCCAGAATCTCGCCGTAGATGCTGGCGCCGCGGGCGCGGGCATGAGCCAGGCTCTCCAGCACCACCATGCCGGCCCCCTCACCCATGACGAAGCCATCGCGGCCGGCGTCGAAGGGACGGGATGCGCCGGCCGGGTCGTCGTTGCGCGCCGACAGCGCGCCCATGATCTCGAAGCCGGCCATGGCCAGGTCAGAGAACGCGGCTTCGGAGCTGCCCACCACCATGACCTCGGCCGCGCCGCGGCGGATCATGGCAAAGCCTTCGCCGATGGCCGCGTTGCCGGTGGCGCAGGCCAGCACCGGCGCCAGGTTCGGCCCGCGCGCGCCCAGGTTGATGGCCACCTGGCCAGAGGCGGAGTTGGCCAACATGCTGGGCACGGTGAAGGGACTGACCCGCCGCGGCCCTTTCTCGCGCAACACGTCGTACTGCTCGAACATGGTGATCGAGCCGCCGATGCCGGAGCCGACGATCACGCCGACGCGGCGGGGGTCTTCCTGATCCATGGCCAGGCCCGCGTCGGCGACGGCCTGGGTCGCGGCAGCCAGCGCAAAGTGGGTGTAGCGGTCGGTGCGGCGCGCGTCCTTGCGATCCATGTAAAGCGTCGGGTCGAACTCTTTGACCTCAGCGCCGATCTTGGTCTTGAGCTGCGTCATGTCCAGGCAGGTGATCAGGCCGACGCCGCTGCGGCCGGCAAGCAGGCTGGTCCACATGGCGGCCACGTCGTTGCCCACTGGCGTCACGGCGCCCAGGCCGGTGACCACCACGCGTTGCTGATCGGTTAGCACGATAGAACCTCCACAAAACAGCTTGCGCCAGCGGGCGGGATCGCCAACGCTGGCGCTGAAAACACAACAGTAGAAACACAAGCAGTCTACAAAAGATGCGCCGCGCGCCTGTCTGGTCGGCCGGCAAGAAGTTCAACTTTTCCGGAAAAGTT
>JACSRL010000687.1 GCA_014879765.1 Anaerolinea sp.
CTCCCTCTCCCTGTGGGAGAGGGGTGGGGTGAGGGAGCGATCTCGTCAGGCTAACGTTTTGCCCTCACCCTAACCCTCTCCCAAGGGGAGAGGGAACCGGACGCGCTGCGGCTCCCTCTCCCTGTGGGAGAGGGGTGGGGTGAGGGGGCGATCTCTCACTGAAACACTGTCATGGACCAATCACACCTCCACCGCATCTACCCGCCAATCCTCGAACGCGCCAGGGAATTGCGGCAGCCTCAAACCCCGGCAGAGCAGCGACTATGGAACGCGCTGCGAGATCGCCGCCTTGGCGGCTTCAAGTTCCGCCGTCAACACCCCATTGACCGGTTCATCGTTGACTTCTTCTGCCACGAGTGCTCACTGGTAATCGAGGCCGACGGGGATTCGCACGCAACACAAGTTGAATACGACCAGGCTCGCACCGAGTGGCTCAACGACCGCGGCTACACAGTTGTTCGTTTCACTAATCAAGACATCTACCAACGACTCGAAGGCGTTGCCATGACGATTTTGGAGCATTGCCAGAGGTTGAGTGGTCGACAGGACTTACCCTCACCCTAACCCTCTCCCAAAGGGAGAGGGAACCGCACTCCGCCCTCCCTCTCCCCCCGGGAGAGGGCCGGGGTGAGGGCACAACCACTCCACCTTCCCACACCCTTTCGCCTCACCAACCCTCCCTCTCCCTTTGGGTGAGGGCACAACCAACACGAGTCTATCATGTCTGACACAACTCAACCCCCTGACACCAAACCCACCCCCCAGGACAACCTGGTCACCACCCACCACACCGTCACCATCGACGGCCAAACCATCGCCTACACCGTCACCACCGGCGCCATCGTGCTGAAGGAGGAGGCCGAAAAGAAGGGAGAGGACGAGGGCGCGTCGGACGGCGAGAAGCCCAAGGCGTCGATCTTCTTCGTCGCCTACACCAAAGATGACGTAGAGGACCCCGCCAGCCGGCCGCTGACCTTCTCCTTCAACGGCGGGCCCGGCTCGTCGTCGGTCTGGCTGCACATGGGCGTGCTGGGGCCGCGGCGGGTGCTGCTGGACGACGATGGCTTTGCCCTGAAGCCGCCCTACCGCCTGGTGGACAACGAGGCCTCGCTGCTGGACGTGACCGACCTGGTCTTCATCGACCCGGTCAGCACCGGCTACAGCCGGCCGGCGCCGGGTGAAAAAGCCAAGGATTTCCACGGCTTCACCAAGGACGTCGAGTCGGTGGGCGACTTCATCCGCCTCTACACCAGCCGCTACCGACGCTGGCTGTCGCCCAAGTTCCTGATCGGCGAGAGCTACGGCACCACGCGCGCGTCCGGGCTGAGCGGCTATCTGCAGCAGCGTCACGGCCTGTGGCTGAACGGCATCATGCTGGTCTCCAGCATCCTCGACTTCCAGACCGCCCGTTTCAACCCTGGCAACGACCTGCCGTACATCCTCTTCCTGCCCACCTACGCGGCTACGGCCTGGTACCACCGTCGCCTGCCGGCTGAGCTGCAGGCGCTGCCGCTGGCTGAGCTGCTGGCGCAGGTGGAGCGTTTCGCCCTGGGCGACTATGCGCTGGCGCTGCTGCAAGGCGCTGCCCTGCCGGCCGGGCAGCGCGCAGCCATAGCCCGCCAACTGGCCCGCTTCACCGGCTTGACCGAGGATTATGTCGAACGCACCGATCTGCGCATCGAGATCTTCCGCTTCGTCAAGGAGCTGCTGCGCGGCCAGCGGCGCACGGTGGGCCGGCTGGACAGCCGCTACACCGGCATCGATCGCGACGCAGCCGGCGAGCAGTTCGAGTTCGACCCCAGCTACGCCGCGATCCAGGGCGCGTACACCGCCTGCTTCAACGACTATGTGCGCGGCGATTTGCAGTTCGAGAGCGATCTGCCCTACGAGATCCTCAAGGGGCTGTACCAAAGCTGGAGCTACAAGGAGTTCGAGAACCAATACGTCAGCGTGGCCGAGACCCTGCGCCAGGCCATCAGTATGAACCCCCACCTGCGCGTCCACGTGGCCAACGGCTACTACGACCTGGCCACCCCCTATTTCGCCACCGCCTACACCTTCAACCACCTGGGATTGGACCCCAGCCTGCGGGACAACGTGGCCATGAGCTTCTACGAGGCCGGCCACATGATGTACGTCCACCTGCCCTCGCTGCACCAGCTCAAGGCCGAGCTGGCAGCCTTCGTGCAGTCAGCAACGTAGCGACCGCGCCAGTCATTGACAATTGTCAATTGACAATTGTCAATTGTCAATGCACCGTCCGATAGGCCACCACCCGCCCCTTTTGCCACATCAGCAGATCCTTGGTCAGACTGCCCTCGCGCTGGGCCGCGTCGCGGCGGATCTGCTGGGCGATGGCGCCCACCTGCTGCGGATCGCGGTCGCTGAAGCCGATCAGGAAATCGCGGTTGGGCACGCCCAGCAGCATCCGACCGGGGATGCGCTCAGCCCAGGTAGCCATCAGCTCCGGCAGCAGCACGCGCGCGGCGGCGAAGCCATCCTTGGTCTCACAGATCATCAGCGTGCCGTCGCCCATGCCATAGGCCTTGGTGTCGCGCCGGCTGGTGCGCTTGCGCAGATTCTCCAGCGCCATCTCGTGTACCCTTTCGGCGGTCGCATCGGGTGCCGAGAGGAACTGCTCATACATCTCCTGCTGAATATAAGCGCGGGCATCGGGCAGATCGAAGACATAGTTGATGACCAGCCCTGCCACAAACGGCCGATGCACCGGCGGCTCGGCGCCTTGCTGGCGCATGGTATCCAGCCAGGCGGCCGGGTTGAGCAGCGGCAGGAAGGACTCCAGCGCCTGCTTCTCAGAGAGCGGCGGCCGCGGCACATCGGCCTGGCGCAGCGCGGCCAGATGCGCGGCCACGATGTCGTCCAGCCGGTCAGGCTGTGACTGGTAGACGCCATATAGCCGCTTCAGATCGCAGCGCATGGGCTGGCCCTGCATCTCCAGCGTCAACACCATCCCCTCGCGCTTCTGAATGGCAAAGCCAGCCTGGCGGGTGGCGGCTGCCACGTGATCGATAAAGGCGTTGCTGTCGAGAGGTTTGTTCTTGCTCATAGCTGATTTATACGTAGCTGCTTGGGCCGGTCTCCTGACCGAGCCCGCTGTTTTCATCCGCGGTTGTGCGCAATGCGCATGGACATCTGTGTAGTTTGTAACTGCTCAGGCATGGCATTAGAAACCGGGTTTTTGTCTTACAGACCAAGGTCATAGCGCCATGAAAGGCCGTTACGAAGACGAAAACCATGCCGCACGAGAAAAACCCGGTTTCTGAACGACGG
>JACSRL010000852.1 GCA_014879765.1 Anaerolinea sp.
GAAGGATGAAGGATGAAGGATGAAGGATGAAGGATGAAGGATGAAGGATGAAGGATGAAGGATGAAGGAGCTGCGGATGGTGATGGCTGAGGCGCTGCGTGCTGTGGGTCCCTGTGAAGGAGAAAACTATGGAACAACAACCGATCGATACAACGCTGGCCATCGCGCAGGCGATGGTCGATGAACTGACCGACTACCTGATGGGCGACACCCTCTATCGGCAGTTGATGGTCAAAACCCCCGGCGGCGTGCGGCAGCCGAAGATGACGCTGGGCGCGCTGCTGGAGAACCTGCAAAGTCTGGAAGATGAGCGGGATCGTCTGAGCGCCGAGCAGCGGCGTCAGGTCGCGGCCATGCAGGAGCAGGTCGCGCTGGCCCGCGCCTCCTTTGCCAGCCAGTGGGGCGCGCTGCTGCGGCGAGAGTTGAAGGCGTTGCTGGACTCGTGGCGCTGGTATCTGGACGACGCCAGCCGCGACGCGGCCGCGCGCGAGCGCTATGCCCAGGAAGCGCACATCCGCACCCGCATCGACCTGGTGCAGGCTGAGCTGGCCGACGACCCGCAGGCCGCCGAGCGCCGCCGTGAGCTGGGCCAGTTGGACGCCACCCTACGCCCCATGCTGCACGGCAGCGGCTACGTCGGCCCGCGAGGCAGCGAAGGCCGCTATCCCGCCAGCCGCGCCTGGTGGCTCTACGGCCAGCCGGGCAACGGTTCGTAGTAGTCGCCTGCGTTTGAAAACGCAGGCTGGCGCCCGCAAAGCATGCTGAAGCAAGCTGCCCGCGCCGCTCCGAGCTTGCTTCAGCATGCTTTGCTGTGTCAGGCGCCGATTTCAATCGGCGCCGACGCCTCGAAATAGGGGCGCAATTCCGCCTTGATCCCCTCATCCTCCACCAACTGTTCGAATTCGACCCAATCCAGCGCGGACAGCAGTCGCTTGTGTCCTGACCGCCTGGACATGGTCGAGGCAGCCAACTGAACGTTGGTCAGCGCCGCCTGCCCGTCGCCGTGCATTGCCCAGGCCAGCGCCAGCGTCAGCGCCTCTGAGATACCCAAGCCGCCCACATCGGTCATGCTTGCCAGAAGCAGGCCCAAGGCCTGATCCTCTTGGCGCAGCCAGCAGTAGGCCAGGCCGCGCGCGACGTTGCGTTCACCCTTATCGTCCTGATTTGCTTCGGCGACCTTGCGCCACAGATGGCGGGCCCGCACCCGGTCGCCGCGCTGGTTGGCAATCCAGGCGCGATAGTAATCGGCGCCTACCGCGCTCATCGATTCGTCGTCCGCCAGGCGGAGCGCGTCGTCGTAGAGGCCGGCGCTGAGGTACATGCGGATGACCATCTCGCGCATCTCCTCCAGTGCGCTGTCGAACACGCAGCCGGTGAGCCATGCGCGCTCGGCGTCATACCACTGGCCCAGATACTGGCAGATCAAAGAGCGATTCACGTAGAACGAGCCGATCTCCTCCTCGTCGTCAGCCTGGCCGATCAAGGTTTCGGCATGGTCACTGGCCTTCTGCGCCGCTGCCAAGTCCTGCGCTTCCAGTGCGGTCTGCGCCAACATGCTCCAAAGGAAGAAGCTGTCGGGCCGGGCTTCGGCCTGGGCCTGCAGGCCGCGCACCCCCTCCTGCGGCTGGCCATGCTGGACGCGCAGGGTGTGGGGTTCGACCAGCCAACGATCGGCGTACTCCGGGTGCAGCGCCTGGCCCTGTGCGCACAGCTCGTCGACGGCTGTCCAGTTGCCCTGTTGGCTGTAGATCTTGGCCAACAGAATGAAGGCTTCCATTCGCGCGAAGTAGAGCGGCGTGTCATGGATTCGACGCCGCTCTGGAACTCGGCCGATCCGTTCGACGATCCGTTGACAGATAGCGGCGGCTTGGTCCAGTTCTCCCTGCTGGATGAGCAGGGCGGCTTCCTGGACACGTGCTTCATAGCTGCCCGGCAGGGCTTGGGGTTCGAGAGATGGTGTGGATGTCATGGTAGATTGGTGTGCCGAATGGCTCATGGCTCTCGCGGGCTCCGTGAACCGGCGAGAGCGTCAACGACAGGGTGCTAATCGGCGACGCTGGCAGGCGGGGGCAGGCGGTGGCGGCTGGGCAGTTGCCCTGGCGGGAAGCGCTCCTGGTTGATCGCCAGCTTGGCCAGCACCGCCTGGGCCGCGTCGATGCCGGCGGCGTTGGCCAGCGCCAGGCAGTAGATCAGCACATCGGCCAGCTCGCCGGCCACTGCAGCGTTGACGTCAGCTTCCCGCGCGGCCTGGCGCGAGGCGTCGTTGCCCTGCCACTGGAAATGCTCCATCAGCTCGGCCGCCTCGATGGCGATGGACATGCTCAGGCTCTTGGGGGTGTGGTAGACCTGCCAGTCCCGCTCGTCCACGAAACAAGCGACCGCAGCCTGCAAGTCAGCAACAGTGATGATGTCCATGGGGAAACGATGAACGGGAAACGATGAAGGATGAACGATGAACGATGAACGGGAAACGATGAAGGATGAACGATGAACAGGAAACGATGAAGGATGAAGGATGAACGAGGAACGACGACTCCGGATTCATCCTTCATCCTTCATCCTTCATCCTTCCTCCTTCATCCTTCCTCCTTCACCCTTGCCTCATCCTGATCTCCGAAACGACCATGCCGGCCACGATCAGGGCGCTGCCGGCCAGTTGGCGGGGGCCGAAGAGCTCGCCGATCAGCAGGAAGCTGAACAGGCCGGCGAAGACCGGCTCGCTGGCGAAGATCAACGCCGTGTGGGTGGGCGAGGTGGCCTGCTGGGCGCGGCTCTGGATGAAGAAGGCCAGGGCCGTGGCCAGCAGCCCGGTGAAGGCGGCCGCGAACCAGACGCTGCCGGTTGGCTGGCCGATGGGCTGTTCGGCCCACAGCGCAGTCGCCGCGCTGAGCAGCGCCACAGTCACGATCTGCACGAAGGCCAGGCGCAACGGCGGCCAGCCGGGGGCATAGCGGCCCATCAGCAGGATGTGGCCGGCAAAGGCCACGGCGCAGGCCAGCACCAGCAGATCGCCGCGGCTGAGCGACAGGTCCGCTTGCAGGCTGAGCAGCGCCAGACCCACGGCCGCCAGCGTCACGCCGATGAGCGAGGCGCGCCGCGGCGGCCGGCGCAGGAAGATGGCCTGGCCCAGCGGCACCAGCACCACCGACATGCCGGTGATGAAGCCCGCCTTGGCCGGCGTCGTCTCGCGCAGCCCCAGGGTCTGAAAAGCATAGCCGGCAAAGAGGGCCGCGCCGATCAGAATGCCCGGCAGCAGGGCCGCCAGCCGGGCCGGCAGCGGGGGGCGGG
>JACSRL010000688.1 GCA_014879765.1 Anaerolinea sp.
AGGATGCTCACTCCGCGGTGCGCGCGTGTGCAGGTCGCATCTGAGGATGCTCACTCCGCGGTGGTGTGTGTGTGTGTGTGTGTGTGTGCGTAGGCCGCATCTCACCCCGTCACCCCGTCACCCCGTCACCCTGTCACCCTGTCACCCTGTCACCCCGTCACCCTGTCACCCTGTCACCCCGTCACCCTGTCACCCCCTCACCCTCCCATGCACATCCTCTACCTCTCCCAATACTTTCCCCCCGAAGTCGGCGCGACGCAGACGCGGGCCTATGAGATGGCGCGCGGGCTGGTGCAGGCCGGCCATCGGGTGACCATGATCGCCGAGATGCCCAACCATCCGTCGGGCATCATGCCGCCCGAATACCGCGGCCGGTGGGTCGAGCGGAGCACGCTGGACGGCATCGACGTGCTGCGGGTCTGGGTCAAGGCCTCGCCGGTCAAGACCTTCAGGAGCCGCATGGCCTTCTACCTCAGCTACATGGCCGATGCCGCGCTGGTGGGCGCGCTCAAGGCGCGCGGCCCCTTCGACGTGGTCTATGCCACCTCGCCGCCGCTCTTCGTGGGCGCGGCCGGGCTGGCCTTGCAGCAGATCAAGCGCGCCCCCTTCGTCTTCGAGGTGCGCGACCTGTGGCCGGAATCGGCCGTGGCGCTGGGAGAGCTGCGCAGCCCGCGCGCCATCGCCTGGGCTGGCAAGCTGGAAGAAACGTGCTATAATCGAGCCTCGCGCATCGTGGTGGTCACCGAGGGCATCCGCCAACGGCTCATCCAGCGGGGCTATCCGGCCGGCAAGCTGGCCCTGATCCCCAACGGCGCCAACACCGACCTCTTCCAGCCACAGCCGGCGCTGGGCGCACAGTTTCGCGCCGAGCATGGCCTGGCCCCCGACGCCTTCGTGGCGATCTACGCCGGCATCCACGGCATCGCCCAGGGGCTGGAAACGGTGCTGCACGCGGCCGACCGGCTGCGGAACGATCGGGCCGTGCGCTTCGTCCTGGTGGGCGAAGGGCCGGTCAAGGCTGAGCTGTGCGCGCTGGCCGCGACGCTGCGCCTGGACAACGTGCTGCTGCTGCCGGAGCAGCCGCGGGCCGCCATGCCGGCCATCCTCTCGGCGGCCGACGCCGCGCTGGTGCCGCTGCGCAAGCTGGAGCTGTTCCAGGGCGCGCTGCCATCCAAGATGTTCGACGCCTGGGCCTGCGGCCGGCCGCTGCTCCTGAGCATCGACGGCGAGGCGCGGCGCACCCTGGAGGCGGCGCAGGGTGGGCTGTACGTCCCGCCTGAGGATGCAGCCGCCCTGGCCGAGGCCATCCGTAGCCTGGCTGCCCAGCCCGACCGCGGCCGCAGCCTGGGCGACAACGGTCGCCGCTACACCGAACAACACCACTCGCGCCAGGCGCAGGCGCGGGCGCTGGAAAAACTGCTGACGACACTATGATCAACTTCGCCCTCATCGGCTGCGGCCGGGTTGCCCCACGCCATGCCCAATCCATCGGACAGTTGCACGAGACGCGGCTGGTGGCCACGGCTGACATCCGCTTCGAGCGGGCGCGGCGTTTTGGCGACCAGTACCACGCCGACGCCTACGAGAACTACCATGAGCTGCTGGCGCGGCCAGACGTGGACGCGGTCAGCGTCTGCGTGCCCAGCGGGCTGCACGCCCAGGTGGCCATCGACGCGCTGCACGCCGGCAAGCATGTGCTGGTCGAAAAGCCCATCGCGCTCAGCCTGCCCGACGCCGACCGCATGATCGCCGCGGCGCGCGCCAACGGCCGGCGGCTGGGCGTGGTCTTGCAGAACCGGCTCAACTCCCCCATGCAGCAGGTGCGGCAGGCGGTGGACGATGGGCTGCTGGGCCGGCTCTACCTGGGCAACGCCTGCGTGCGCTGGTACCGGCCGCAGTCCTACTACGAAGATGGCTGGCACGGCACCTGGGCCATGGACGGCGGCGCGCTGATGAACCAGAGCATCCATCACATCGACGCCTTGCAGTGGCTGATGGGGCCGGTGCAGTCGGTGCAGGCCTACGCGGCCACGCTGGCGCATCAAATGGAAGCCGAAGATGTGGGGGTGGCCGTGCTGCGCTTCGCCAACGGCGCGCTGGGCACGGTGGAGGGTTCGACCGTGACCTGGCCGCAGAATTTGGAAGGATCGGTGACCCTGTTCGGCGAGCATGGCTCGGTGCAGGTGGGCGGCACCGCGCTCAACCGCATCACCCTGTGGAAGGTGCGCGGCCAGTTGGAGCAGGAAGCCGAGATCCTGACCAGCCAGCGGGTCGATCCGCCGTCGGTCTATGGCTACAGCCACCGCGAGGTGATCCGCGACTTTGCCCTGGCCGTGCGCGATGGCCATGCGCCTGGCACCCCCGGCGAGGAGGCGCGCAAGTCGCTGGCCCTGGTGCTGGCCATCTATCAGGCCGCGGCCACCGGACGGGAAGTCAGGCTGGAGACTGTGGGAATGGCAGGGTGACAGCTATTTGTTTCCCTCAGACCTGTGCTATAATGCCGCGGTTGCATACCGTGCCACTGATCGAACATGAGAGACTGACTATGATACCAAGTCGGCGCTTGACCCCGGACGAAATCGACGCTGAACTAGCCAGCCTTGTAGAGATGCTGAAGCCCTATCAACCTCAGCGCATTATTCTACATGGCTCGCTGGTGCGCGGCGATTGGAACAGGGCCAGCGACATCGATCTGATCGTCGTCAAAGATACCAACCTTCCTTTCTCCAAACGCATCAGTGAAGTCATAGGCTTGTGTGATACGACGTTGAGCGTCGAACCGTTGATCTACACCCCGGAAGAATTGGCCGCCATGCTGGCGTCCGGCAACAGCTTTCTTGAGAAGGCGCTACAACAGGGCAAGGTGCTGTATGAGTCGCAATCGTGAAGAAGCCCAGCGTTGGTTCAGCCAAGCGCAGTATGATCTCCAAGCTGCCCATGTGAATGAGCGAAACGGCATCTACGCCTGGGCTTGTTTCTTATGCCAACAATCCGCTGCGAAAGCTCTGTTTCATGACCACAAAACTATCACGCCTGTGTGAGGCATTTATTGAAGCGGGCTGGCTGGCGGCGCTGATTGTCACGCCGCTCTTTTTCAACGTTCACTCCAGCCGGGTGTTCGAGCCGGACAAGATCAGCCTGATGCGCTCGATTGCGCTGGTGATGGCCGCGGCCTGGTTGGTGAAGGCGATCAACGATGGCCTGGGTGGCTGGCAGGCTCGGTCAGGAGACCGGCCTGAGCAGTCGGAAAGCAAGGCTCGGTCAGGAGACCGGCCTGAGCAAT
>JACSRL010000689.1 GCA_014879765.1 Anaerolinea sp.
TCATGCCCACAGCGGGAATCAAGCGCCTGCTGGGCGACCGCCTTCCCGACCCGGCTCAGGCGGCGGCCTGTATCCCGTGTTGCCCAGACAGATTCCCTCACGGGACAAATCCGTGCTACAATCTGTCGATCTCCCTTCCAGCCTGCATGTGGTCAGCGGAAATTTCGAGATCCTGGAAGGGCTGGGCCTGATCCTTCCCAGTCTCTTCCGCATCCAGACCCGCCTGACGCCCCAAGTGCTGGACTCCTGACCTGCCATCAATGATCCACCTGCATCATAAGCTGACACGCGCCCCATGACGCATCCCCCGCGCGACCGCCTCTGCGAGCATCTGCAGCGCGTGCCCTACTTCGCCGGGCTGGACGCTGGAGACCTGTGCCAACTGGCCGGTCTGGCCACCTGGCACGAGTACGCGCCCGGCGCGATCGTCTTTCTGGAGGGGGATATCAACACCGGCCTGTATGCGGTGGACGCTGGCTGGGTCAAGGTGGTGAAGTTCTCGCTGGATGGCCGGGAGCAGGTGCTGCGCTACTTCGGGCCGGGCGAGGTCTTCAGCGAGATCGGCATCTTTCTGGCGCGCTCCAACCCGGCCACAGCCATCACCCTGGAGCGCACGGCCCTGTGGCGGCTGCACCGCTCGACCTTGCAGCCGCTGTTCAGCGCCCAACCCGACCTGTTGCTGCACGTCATGGCCAACATGGCCGACCGCATCGCCCACCTGGCCGAGCTGGTGGCTGATCTCTCCCTGCACACGGTGGAGGTGCGCCTGGCCCGCTTGCTGTTGGAAGCGGGGGCCGGCGGCACCCTGACGCGCCAGGCCTGGCTGACCCAGGCCGAGATGGCCGCGCGGCTGGGTACCGTGCCCGACGTGCTCAGCCGGGCCCTGCGCACCCTGGCCGACGCAGGATTGATCCGCTTCGACCGCCGCCAGATCACCATCCTCGACCGACCTGGCCTGCTACAGCGCGCACAACTGGCTCTGTAGCCACCATTTCTCCTCCTCTCGCACCCAATC
This sequence comes from Anaerolinea sp., assembly GCA_014879765.1. Lineage (GTDB taxonomy): Bacteria > Chloroflexota > Anaerolineae > JAAEKA01 > JAAEKA01 > JAAEKA01. The sequence goes on from JACSRL010000689.1 coordinate 1,016, forward strand.
CGACAAAAGTCGTAGCGATTCGCGCCCCAGGGGTGATATGCTGGCGCCATGATCGTTGCATCACGCGCGCGGGATTGCGCTGTTGATGAACCCCACAGCGGGATGTTTCGCTCAGGCTTCGAGACCTTGCAGGCTGCCAGTATCACCGGCTCAGCATGACATAAGCAGGAGTTCATTGCCTCGGCGCATCCCGCCGCGTGGGATAGACCACACAGGAGAAATCGACGTGTCGCAAACCACAACCATGCCCCCGCTTTTTTTCCCGAATGTGGCCGGCCAGGCCGTCTTCGACGCGGCCGGTCCGCGCCCGCAGTTCTTGGTGGACAGTGCCAGGCTGACCGTGGTGGTGGCTGGCCTGGAGCCAGGCCAGCAGATCCCATCCCACCCGGAGGCTTTGGCCGTGTACCATTTCCTGGCCGGTGAGGGCGTGATGACCGTCGACGACGCGGCGTTCGCCGTCACGGCCGGCGCCACCGTGATCGCCCCGCCCGGCGCGGCCCGCGGCCTGCGCGCCGGCAGCCGGCTGATCTTTCTGGCCGCCAAGGCCGGCGCTTGAGGAGGACACCGTCTCATGCTCAACCCCTTTTTGTTGATGGCAGCCTTCTACCTGGTCGTGGCCATCGTCGCCGTGCTGGATGCTGTGCTGACCAGCTTCACCCTGATCCCATGGTTCGTCGGCCTGCCCTGGCTGCGCGTCCACTTTATTACCCTTGGCGTGCTGACCGAGGCGGCTTTTGGCGTGCTGCCGGCTTTTGTGGCCGATCGGCGCGACGCACAGGCCCCGGCCACGCGCTGGGACATCTGGCTGTTGCTCAACAGCGGGCTGGTGGTGCTGCTGGCCGGCATGCCCAGCGTCAACACGATCCTGATCATCGCTGGCGGCACGCTGATCTTCATCGCTGTCACCCTGCTGATCCTGCACCTGCGCGGCATCGGCGGTGGGCAGCAGAGTCAGGGCAGCGGCAGCCTGAAGTTCTACCTGATGGGGCTGGTTTACCTGCTGGTAGGCATCATTGTCGGCACCGGTCTGTGGGTAGGCTGGAGCGAGCCGCTGCGCATTGGCGTGCCCAAGGAGGTTCACATCCACGCCAACAGTTGGGGCTTTGCGTCGCTGGTCTTCGCCGGCCTGCTGGTGGACCTGCTGCCGGCGCTGACCGGCCGGCCGCTGGCCAGCCGTCGCACTGTCAGCGCCATCTTCTGGGCGATGGCGCTGGGCGCGCTGGGGCTGGTGCTCGGGCCGTGGCTCAGCGGCAACCTGTTCGTGACCGTGCCGGGGCTGGTGCTGCACATCGGCGCCACGGTCGCGCTCTTGATCCTGTTGGCGCGCACCCTGCGCGGCGCCGGACTGTATGCCCGCGCCGGTGCGTGGCACCTTTCCCTCTCCTACCTGTGGATTCTCCTGCCGGTGATGATGGCGCCCCTGATCATCCTGAAGGTGGCCAACGTGCCCGGCGCGGAGATCGAAGCGACCGCGCCGCAGGCCCTGATCTACGGCTGGATGGGACAGTTTCTGTACGCAGTGGCGCCCTACTTCGCCGCGCGTTGGCTGCTGCGCAACCCGCAGGCCCGGCTGGGGGGCAACTGGCTCAGCCTGGCAACCGTCAACCTGGGCGCCGCGCTGATCTGGGTCAGCATCTTTCTGCCAGGCGTGCGCGGCCCGGTGCATGCCGCCGCGTACATTGCCCTGGGTGTCTCGCTGGTCGCAGCCGCCTGGGAGACCGGGGTCATCACGCTGACGGCGTTGCGCCGGGCGGAGCAGGCCGCACCGCAGCCGGTGTGAGCTACTCGATACGCGGCGCGTTCTCTGAGATGGTTCTACCGTCTGGCAACGTTGTGGTAAAATCTGTACACCTTGTCAAGAACTGGGCTGCCTGACAAGGCAATCGTATCAAGGAGCAAGTTGGCATGAACATCATTCTGTGGGTCTTGCAAATCGTCTTCGGGCTGTTCTTCCTCTTCATCGGCGTGCAGCATTTCCTGCTGCCCCCCAATCTCCCGGCCATGTTGGGCTGGATGTACGAACTCCCCCCCGGCCTGCACACGATCAGCGGAATCCTCGAGATCCTGGGAGGGCTGGGCCTGATCCTGCCCGGTCTCTTCCGCATCCAGACCCGCCTGACGCCGCTGGCCGCGCTGGGCCTGGTCTTCGTCATGCTCGGCGCCGCCGTCTGGCACATCACCCGCGGCGAGGTTCAGAACGTGGTGCAGAACCTGGTGGTCGCGGCGCTGCTCGGTTTCGTGGCCTACGGCCGCTGGAAGCTGCATCCG
>JACSRL010000030.1 GCA_014879765.1 Anaerolinea sp.
GCCCGCTGATCTGCTTCCGCCGCCCACCCGCTCGGGCCGGTCTCCGACCGTGCCCGCTGATCTGCTTCCACCGCTGCCCGCCCGGCGCAGGCAGAGTCCTCCGCAGCCAGCAGGCTGTCCAGCGCGGCCTGGAAAAGCGTTTCGCCAAACCAGATCATGCTGCTGTTGCGCAGATAGTGGCCCAGGCCATCCAGCGTGCTGGCCAGGCCAGACAGATCGTGCTCGCTCACCGCCCACAGCCAGGCCTGTTGGATGTTCTCCCATTCCTGTCCGATCTCGGCGCCGGCCTGCACCAGCTCCTGGCCGATCAGGCGCTGGGCGCGCTGGCGCACGAAATCCAGGAAATAGCGGCTGTGCCGGCGATGGATCGGCGCGGCCGCCGCCAGTTGGTCTCCAGCAAACTGGCGCAGCAGGGCGTGCAGGCTGTAACGGCCCTCGCTGAAGCGGATCAGAGAATGGTCGATCAGCGCATACACCGATTCGCTGTCCGCTCCGGTGATGGCCTGGGCCGCCTCCAGGGTGAAGCTGCCGCGGAAGAGCGACAGCTCGCTGAGCACCCGCTGTTCCTCCTGCGACAGCAACGACCACGACCAATCGAAGACCGCGCGCATGCTGCGGTGGCGCGGCGCCAGATCGCGCCATCGCGTCTTGAACAGGTCCAGGTCGGTGGTCAGCGCCTGCAAAAGCTGCTGGCAGTTCAGCTCGCGCAGCCGCACCGCGACCAGTTCCAAGGCCAGCGGCATGCCCTCCAGGATGCGGCAGATCTCCACCATCGCCGGCAGGTTGTCGCCCTCGAAGGAGCAGGCTGGACAGACGCGGCGGCCGCGCTCCATGAAAAGCTGGACGCTGCTGTAGCTGTAGGCGCTGTCGTCGGCCTTCTGCGGCGCGGGCAGGCCGTTGAGCGCGATCAGCGTCTCCATCTGCAAGTTGAGCGGCCGGCGCGAGCTCACCAGCAGCTTGAGGCTGGGGAGATGCCTGACCAGGTCGAGAACAAAGTCCACCCCATCGGTCTCGCCGGCGATCAATTGCTCGAAGTTGTCCAGAATCAGCAGCGTCTTGCGCGGCTTGAGCTGCGTGAGAAGCTGCGCATGGGGGGGAGACTGGGGCGACAGCTCCAGCCCCAGCGCCTGGGCGATGGTGCTGGCCATCGCCTGGTGGAGGTTCTGATCGCCGGCGCGCAGGCCATCCAGGGGAACGAACCAGACTCCATCCCGAAAGGCCGGGAAATGCAACACATGGTGGACGCTGTCAAGAGCCAGGCGGGTCTTGCCGGCGCCGCCGGGGCCTACCACTGTCAACAGCGGGGCGGCGGGGTTCAGCAGGAGATCGATCAGGCGGCTGCGTTCGTTTTCCCGGCCGAAGAAGGGGGTGAAGAGGGCCGGCAGGTTGTTGGGCGCGCCGGCCGCTTTGTCGGGCGGCGTGTCCGCGCCGCTCGCGGCAGGAAAGGAGCTGCCGCGCGCCAACTGCTCGAACAGGGCGGTGGTTTCAGCCTCCGGTTCAGCCCCCAGCTCGGCTTTCAGTTCGTGTACACACTGCTGATACTGCTGCCAGACCAGTTGCCGCTGGCCGCGCCGGGCAAAGACGCGCATCAACTGGCGGTGTGCCCGCTCATGCCCTGGCAGGAGCGCGAGCTGGCGGCGGGCATAGTCCTCGGCCAGATCGATCTCCTGGCTGGTCAGGGCGTGCTCAGCCAACGCGGCCAGAAAGCTGAGCGTTTGCTGTTCGTAGCGGCTTTGCGCCAGCGTCAGCCAGTACTCGAAGGAGGGGCTGTCGTTCAGGTTGATCCCGAAGAGGAGGCGGCCGCGGTACAGCTCCACCGCGCGCCGCATCCAGGCGCGCGTCAGCGCGTGGCTGGCCCCATCCGCCGCTCCATAGCCGCGACAGTGGGCGGCCAGCTCCTCGAACTCGACTGCGTCGACCCAGAACCGCGGCGGTTCTGGCTGAAGCTGCACCGTGCTGCGGGTGACGTGCAGCAGATCCGCCAGCCCTGCCTGCTCCAGGCTTTGGCGCAGCCGGGTCAGGGCCATGCGCAGGCTGTGCTGGGCGCGCTCCTGGGAGGCATAGCCCCAGAAAAGCTCCAGCAGCTTCTCCCGCGGCTGCGTCTGGCTCCCCTCCAGCGCCAGATAGGCCAACAGGGCGCGCACCTTGTTGTCGCGAAAATAGATCTCCCGGCCGAACTGGTCTTTAGCGGAAAATGCGCCGAATAGCTGTAAGTTCAGCATCACGCTTGGCTCGAAGAATCGCTGGCGGCCATCGCAGGTTCTGTCATGCTGTGGTCCGCCGAAGCATCCCGCATGCGAAAATCGCTGGTGACGATGAGGTGACTGGGTGGTGCGGCCCCTATGGTATCATGTTACCGGCCTACCTGGCAAAAAGCCCAGACCTACGCCTCCAAGACTTCCACATTCGCAGACTTCGGAAGTCGCCGCCAAGAAAGGCGGCGACTTCCGAAGTCTGCACACGCCTCAAATTGGAGAAGAAAATGAGTGGTCGCAATCACACCCGTTGGCTGGTTTTCGCGCTGTTGGCGCTTCTGGCGGCAAGCCTGATGCTCGTTCCGCACGGCGCATTGGCAAACGATGACACCCCACCCACGAGATGGGACAATGGAGCGCCGGGCAACTCCCCGACGCCCTTCGCGGCGACGCTGCCCCCGCGGGCTGTGGCCGCTGCTGGCAATGGCCTGGCCGGCCGCAGCAGCAGCCAGGATCAGTTCGGCTCGGTCACGGGCGTTGTCACCGACGGCGTTTCCGCGGCCAACCTGGCGGGCGTCCAGATCGTTTTCGACAATGGCGCGCTCCAGTTCACCTTCAGCAGCAACGCCAGCGGCCAGTACAGCGGCGTATTGCCGGTGGGCACCTACACGGCCACTGCCACACTGACCCACTACGCGCCCGCCAGCCAGAGCGGCATCGAGATCACCGAGAACGTCAATACTGTGGTGAATTTCGCCCTGTTCGGCTCGACCCTCAGCGTTTCCCCTGCCACGGTCGACCAATCGGTGGAGATCGGCTCGACGGCCGATGTCCCGCTGACGCTGAGCGCCAGCGGGCCGCTGCCGGTGGACGTGCAAGCCGCGCTCTACACCACGCTGGACGACCGCATCTACGGCGTCTACGCCTCCTATGAGCCGCTGCCGGCCTTCGCCTACATGAACCGCAGCGGCGATACCATCACCAAGCTGGACGATTTCGCGCTGGGCGCGTCCAGGGGCGGCGATTTCTTGGGGGATGACTTCTCCACGGTCTACGCCCTGGCCGACATGGGCGATTACGATCCCGCCAACGACGCGGTGGTGGCCATCGACACCGCCACCGGCGCCGTCAGCGTGGTGGCCGTCCTGCCGGTGCTCGAGGGCGGCCAGTACATGAGCATGTCCTACGACCCGGTCACCCAGCAGATGGTCCTGGTGGGCGTGACCTACAACCTGTGGGGCTGGCCGCTGGCCCAGTACCTGAACACGGTCGATGTCAAGACCGGCGCGTTTGGCCAGGCCGTACCGCTCATCACCCCCTATGCCGGCCTGCCGACGGCATCAGCCTTCGACGACCAGGGGCATCTTTTCCTCTACGACGCGTGGAACTTCATGCTGGTGCAGGTCGATCCTGCCACCCGCATCGGTGTGAACGTCGGCCCGCTGGACACCTTCAGCGAGGTCGACAACGGCATGGATTGGGACCCGGTGACCGGGCAGATGTACCTGACCACCTGGACCAGCGCCGACGGCGGCGAGCTGCGCATCATCGATCTGACCAGCGGCAGCAGCACGCTGGTCTCCAGGCTGGGCAGCGTCTACCCCGGCCTGGCGGACGAGACCGCCTTCCTCTGGATCGCCTTTGCCTCGGCGCGGGTGGACTGGGGCTCGGTCGCTCCGGCCCAGCTCACCGTTCCGGCCAACGGCAGCGCCCCGCTCACCCTGTCCCTGGACGCCCGACGCCTGGCGGAGCTGGGCGATTACCAGGCGCGCATCGGCTTCATCGGCAACTACGTCGCTCCGGCCAGCCTGCACGCGCCCGTGACCATGCACGTGGTCTGTGCCAACTGCGGCACGCTGGCCGGCAGCATTTCCGACGCCTGGACTGCGCAGCCGCTGGCCGCGGACGTGCGCATCACCAACGCCAACGGCGTCGACATCCGGTTGAACGGCTCCAGCTATCAGGCGACGGTCAAACCGGGCGCCTACACCATCGCGGCCAGCGCCGAGGGCTACCTGGACGCCACGGAGACTGTCCAGGCCGCGACCGGCGCCACGACGACCACCGACCTGGCTCTGCTGCCGCGCGCCGGCCTGCTGTCGTACGCGCCGGGAAGCGTCCAGGTGACTGCCCAGATCGGCGACGTGGTCACCGAACAGGTGACAGTGATGAACACCGGCACCATTCCCATGTCCTTCAGGATGCACCTGAACAACGAGGATCTGCCGGCGGCCAACCTGGCGCGCCAGCCGTTGGACGGCGAGGCGGCCCTCGACATCCGCGCCTACGGGATGAACACCGACGGCGTCGCGGGCAGTTTGGCCTGGTTCGACCTGGCCGATCCCACCACGTTGAATGTCCTCCCCGCCTTTCATCCGCACGGCTCGCTGGTGGCCGGCGATTTCTTCGGCGACGACTTCTCGACCCTCTACGCGTTCGAGGAGAGCAAGCTGATCGCCCTGGACACCGCCACCGGCGCCAAGACCATCGTCGGCGCGCTGCCGCTGATCTCCCCCTACGGCCAGTACAGCAGCATGTCGTATGACCCGGTCAGCGGTGAAATGGTCATCCTGTACGCCTACGATCTGAATTCACCCCGGTCCATCTATCGGGTGAATGTGGAAACGGCCGAGGCGACGCTGGTGGGCGAGATCAGCTCGACCGCGCTGGGACTGATCGATGCCATCGAGTTCGACGACAGCGGCGTCCTCTACGCGGTCGACTTCGACAACAACCTGCTGGCCACCGTCGACCTGCCGACCATGGCGGTCACCGTCATCGGTGACCTGGGCTTCGACGCCGGCGCGAATTACCAGGGCTTGAGCTTCGACTCGGCGCACAACCAGCTCTACCTCTCGGCCAACGCGGGCCTGAACTGGCCCTTCACCAGCAATCTCTACCGGGTCAACACGCAAACCGCCCAGGCGACGCTGGTGGCCACCATCGGCTCAGCCTTCCCCGGCGGCCCGGCAGCGGTGTTGTCCGGCTTGGCCATCGCGTCGCCGGCGCAGAACTGGGTGGATGTGCCCCAGGAGGAGATCACCGTGGCGGCCGGCGGCAGCGTGACGCTGGACCTGGTCTTCGACACCCGCAGCCTCTTCCGCACCGGGCTGTACAGCGCTGACCTGAGCTTCAGCGGCGACTTCATCAACGCCGTGACGCCGTTGCCCGTCAGCCTGAACCTGGGCTGCAGCGGCTGCGCCACCCTGACCGGCTCGATCCGCGATCAGGCGACCAACGCCCCGCTGCCGGCCACCCTGCACATCGTGGGCCCCAACGGCTTCGACCTCAGCCTGAACAACCGCACGGGCTACAACCTGACCGTGCAGCCGGGCGCCTATCAGTTCAACGTCAGCCGCAGCGGCTTCATCGGCCAGACAGCCACCGTCACCGCGGCGGCCAACACCACGACCACCACCGATTTCGCGCTGGCTGAACACAAGCTCGACATCGTCTTCGATCCTACGTCGTTTGCCCTGACCCTGGCGCCGGGCGCCAGCGCGACCCGCGCCTTCACCATCACCAACCAGGGCAACATCGACTTCACCTACCAGGTGCTGGACCGCGAGTTCGGCGACGATCCCAGCGGCTCGATCCCGCTGACCTCCTGCGGCGCGCCCGATCCCTTCGGCTATGCCTGCCTGGACTCGCATCAGTCGGGCGGGCCGGTGGCCAGTTGGGTCGACATCAGCAGCACGGGCACGCCGTTGGGGCTGGACGGCGCCAATGACTTCTACTTCCCCATCGAGCTGCCCTTCGACTTCAGCTTCTATGGCCAGAACCACCGCCAGATCGCGGTTAGCTCCTACGGGCAGATCTACTTCGAAGACGCCATCGTGGATCCCAACTGGGGCGGTCCCCAGCCACTGCCGGCCGACATGGGCGCCGGCGTCAACACCTTCATCGTGCCCTTCTGGAGCACCTCGCTCTACTACGATGACTGGGCGGGCGACCCTAACGTGGCGCCGCCAGCCACCTACTACGAGGTCCAGGGCGTGGCGCCCTACCGCCGCCTGGTGATCTCGTGGGAGAACATCCCCACCGAGTTGCCCTCCTGGCAGCGCGTTCGGATCAACTTCCAGACGATTCTCTTCGAAGGCTCCAACAACATCCTCTACCAGTACGGAGAGATGAACGGCATCACCGGTCTCAAGGCCACCGTCGGCATCCAGGGCAATGCCACCAGCGCGTCGCAGTTCTCGCACCGCACTGCTTCGCTGACCGACGACATGGCCATCTGCTTCGTCCACCCGGATGCCACGCTGGGGCAGTGTGACCTGGGCTACCCGCCGGCGGCCACCTGGATGAGCCAGACCCCGACCAACGGCGCGCTGGCGGCCGGCGGCAGCCAGCCTGTCGCGGTGGTCTTCGACGCCGCCAGCCTCCAGCCGGGCGTCTATCGGGGCCAGATCTACTTCGGCGGCGCGTGGAACGATCCCCTGACCCTGCCGGTGACGCTGACGGTCGAGCTGCCGACGGCCGTGGTTCTGGGCCAGCTTTCCAGCGCTGCGCAGCCGGCCTCGGCGCCGCTGAGCTCGTTGCCGCTGGCTGCCGCGCCGGCGGCGATCCTCGCCGCGCTGGGCCTGCTGGCCTGGCATCGCCGCCAACGCCAGGAACGCGCCCGCTGAACGCTCTGAGCGTCTGACCTGTTAAACGTGACAGGCCCCTCTGCTGCCAGAGGGGCCTGTTGATTTGGATGTGTTCAAAACGGGTTGAGCCGACGAGACTTCGGAAGTCGCCGAGTCCTGCGAGCGAAGCTAATTTGTCGTCAGGAACCTGGCATAGCTTCAACCGGCGACTTCCGAAGTCTGGGGCGTCAACTCACTTTGAATGCACCCTGTTGATTTCCCTGGATGCCAACGGCCTCCCGCCCCCGCGGGCACCCACGCGGAGTTCGCATCCTCAGATGCGAACGGCCTCCCGCACCCGCGGAGCCCTCGCGGAGTTCGCATCTTCAGATGCGAACGGCCGCGGGGGCCGACATCGGCATCCTCAGATGGCCTGGAAGCGCGCAAGAGGCCCGCATCTGAGGATGCTCACTCCGCGGGGCTAAATGTCAACACAGCCTAGCCGCGCGCTTGTTCCTCGATCATGTCCCACCACAACCTCCGGGCCGGACCGAACTCACTCCACATCGAGTTTGGGCAGATAGATCCTGTTGTGCAGGTACTTCCACAGCTTGCCGCCGCTGTTGCCGAAGGTATACGTTCCGATGTACAGACTTCCACGGTACACAGCGGCGTGGTTGTCCCAGGCGGTCAATGCTGTGTAGCCCGCCCCAAAGCCACCATCGACGACCTTTTGCCAACTGCCGATCTCTCCGCTGCCAGACTGCCACACTTCAGGGCCGGTGACGAAGTTGCCGGCCACGGCAAGCAGCTCACCGCGGAAGTGGATCAGGGTTGCGATCTGCCTGTTGTCGGGAGTGCCAAAGCCACCCAGCATGACCGATTCCCACGATGTACCATTGGCGGTGCGCCATATCTCGCCGCCGCCAAAGCTATGCCGCGTACCGGCGTATAGCCTGCCGTCGAAGACTTCCAGCGATGATACATGGGTGTTAGCGCCGTTGCCGAATCCGTTGAAATTGACCTGGGTCCATTGCACGCCATTGCTGGTGCGCCAGACCTCGCCGCCGTTGGCCCAGTTCATAGTTGCAGCGTACAAGGCGCCGCCGAAGGACTTCATTGAGATGATCGCGCCATTGTGAGGGTCGTTGTCGAAGCCATTACTGGCCACCCGCGTCCAGCTGCCATTGTCACCCGTGGCGCTGCGCCAGATCTCCGCGCCATGCACGCCGGTGTCTCCCACCCAGGTACCCGCGTACAGGTGGTCATTGAACACTGCCAGCGCCATGAACTCGGCGTTGTTGGTGCTGCCCAGCCCACCTTGCGCCACCTGGCTCCACGTGCCGGCGGCGCCGGACGGACTGCGCCAAATCTGCGCGCCGCTGCCGTCCTCGACCCAGGTGCTGGCGAACAGGTGACCGTTGAACTCGATGAGCCGGTCGATACCGACATTCGAAGGGTCGCCAAAGCCGCCGGTTGCCACCCGATCCCAGGTCCCGTTGGGTGCGAGTCGATATACCTCGGCGCCGGAGGTGCGATTGGCCGCGCTGGCATACAGCCGATCGCCGAAAACGCCCAATGACCAGACACCCCAGTTGTCGCGCTCGCCAAAGCCGTTGACGTTGACCTGCATCCAGCCGGGCAGACCAGGAGCGTATTTCTGGACACGGTGGTTCTGGTTGTCGGCGATGTAGACATTGCCCCGACCATCCACCGCGATGCCTCCCGGGTCGCGCAATTGACCAGTACGCTCGCCCCAATCACCGCCGATAGTCGTCAGATAGGCGCCTGTTGGATCGAACACCTGAACGCGGGCGTTCCACGTGTCCGCGACATACAGGCGGCGTTGTCCGTCCACAGCCACGAAAGCGGGGCCGCTCAGCCGGCTGAAATCATCTCCGGGCTGGCCAGTGACGCCGACTGTGCGCACATAGTTGCGCTGGCTGTCGAAGACCTGCACGCGCGCGTTGTCGATATCGGCCACGTAGAGATTGTCCTGGCCGTCCACGGCGAGACCATGAGGACAGCGGAACTGCCCGTTGCTGCCGCCCGGATTGCCAGTCGCGCCAATTGTGGCCAGATAGATCCGGCTGCTGTTGTAGATCTGCACGCGGTGGTTGCCGCAGTCGGCGACATAGATATGGCCGAGCCTGTCCACCGCCACGCCCGTGGGCCAGGAGAACTGGTAGTTGCCTGTGCCCTCGCTGCCCAGCGTGGCCACGTAGCCGCCTTGGGCGTTGAAAACCTGGACACGATGGTTGGCGGAATCCGCCACCAATACGCTGGCATCAGGCCCGACAGCTACACCTGCGGGGCCACCGCCAAAGCCGCCGAAGTGGGCATTGTCGTTGCCGGGTACGCCGGCCTGGCCCACGGTCCACTGCATTACGCCGTTGGAATCCAGCTTGACCAGGCGGTAACCGCTGTGTTCGGTCACATAGATGCTACCATCCGGCGTCACACCCAGACCCCAAGGTCTGTTCAGATGCTGGCCATCGGTCACATAAGGTGTGCCGCTGACGCCGGCGAAAACGCTCAGCAATGCGCCGCTGCTGTTGTACCTGCGCACCGTAGAGTCATAGTAGTCGCTGACGTAGATCCGCCCTGCGGAGTCCTCCGCCACGTCGGCCGGCCAGCGCAAGCCCGTGATAAGGACGCTGCACGCGCCGCTGTTGTTGCACTGCTTAACACGGCCGTTAGCGCTATCAGCGATGGTGATTCTGTTGCCCGTGGAGTCGATCCCCAGCCCAAAGGCCCAGTTGAGCTGCCCGGCCCCGCCTCCAGCTACACCCGTGCCGTGGAAGGGCGAGCACGTCCAGCCGGTGGTGAAGGCGCAGCGCTGCACGCGGAAGTTCTCGACATCGGCCACGTACAGCCGGCCGCTGGGGTCGAGCGCGATCTCGGCCGGGCCATTGAAGTGTGCATTGTCGCTGCCGGGCTGGCCGGTGACGCCGATGGTCGCCTGGTGGGTCAGGACGCCGCCGTTGACCAGATAGACCTGCACCCGATGGTTGTAGCGGTCGGCGACGAATAAACGGCCGGTGGCGTCAAAGGCGATGCCGCGCGGCTGATTGAAATGGCTGTTGTCACTCCCTGAATTCCAGGGTTCGGCGTCCGGGAACGTCAGGATCAGGTTGCCTGCTGCGTCAAAGACCTTGATGGCCTGGTCGATGGTTACCCAGATATTGCCCGCACCGTCGACTGCCGCGCCCCTGGGAATGCTGAGGAATCGATCGTGGTGCCAGGGCTGCCCGGCCTGTCCCAGGGTCAGTGTGTTGGCGCCGCTCGAATTGTACTTCAGCAGGCGATTGCCCAACTCCTCGACGACGTACAGCGAGTTGTTGCCGTCGACTACCAAGCTATTTGGGCCGTTGAGGTGCTGCCCATCTGCCAGGTAGGGCGTTGCGGTTTCGCCATAGGTCTGAACATGCCTGAACATTGTCCCCGCTTGGCCCAAGGCGATATCGGGCGATCCTGGGCTCTTGGTAGCTTCTGTTGCCTGGCCTGGGCGCGAGAGGATGTGTTGATCGGCCAGTCCAGACTGGTCGATGGGCGGCTGAGGCGACTGAGCGGCTGCGCCCAGCACAGAGCTGGCCAGCAGGATCGCGGCCAACAGGAGACTGAACAGGCGATGGAGATGTCTGCGTTGCATGGTATATCCTCCGAACTGATTCGAACTGAGAAAGTGGTGTGCCCAGAGACGCCGGCGGCCACGGCCGCCGGCGCCCTGCTGATACCCGGAGGCCCCCAGGTCTCCTGGCATAGAGCTAACTCGGCCAGCCCTGGGCTGGGCGAGGCATCTCTCGCTTTGTCCCCCTCGGATGGAGCCGCCAGGGCGAGCCGGTCGGCCTTCGTGTATCAGCACACTGACAGTACCATACAGGTGCTACGGAATTGCTACCTGGCGGCCTGATTGTGAGAAATGACGGAAATCGTGGCCTTGACTTTGCCGAAGTAGATGGGGACAATCATAGCGCTTCCATTTCAGCCTCCGCGCTACGGCGCCGTTGCAGCACGACGCGCAGGCCGCCGGCGTTGCCCAGGCGGCGATAGTACTCGATCAGCCAGACAGTCGCTTGCTGGTCCAGCGGCTCGGCCCGGTGAATGGTCTCCCACAGATCGGCCGCCCGGCCGGTGTCCGGCTCGGCCCGGGCCAGGCGGCGCAGCCCGGTCAGCCAGCGCTGGCGCAGGCCCTCGCGCGCCGGCTCCAGCAACGGCGCCGGCAGGTAGGTTTCATCGGGAAGCAGACCCTCTGATCGGTAGAGGGCAACGGCCTGCCGCCAACAGGCCAGTCCGTCATCCCCGCGTCCCAGGGCCAGCAGCGCCTCGGCCCGGCCGGCCAGCGCCTCGAACTGCCATACGTCCACCCATACCTTATCTGGCCGCAGGACGTAACGCTCACCCTCGTGCCAGACGAAGCGATCGCTGCCGCGCGGGCCGGCCGGATCCAGCACTCTGCGCAGGGTGGACAGATAGCTGCGTAGGGCCGACAGGCTGCTGCGCTCGGCTGTAGCGTCAAACTCAAGCCCAACTGGCCAGAGCGCATCGACCAGCTCGAGCTGCGTAGCGCCGGCCTCGCGGCGCAGCGCCAGCCAGGCCAGCAGCGAGCGCGTCTTGGCCGAGCGCCAGACCTCAGCCGTATTGGGCAGGGTTTCGCCAGCCAGCACCACCCGCATGGGGCCGAGCAGATAGAGGCGCAGCGGTGCATCCAGCCCTCGCGCGGAAGGCTGATCCGTGATCGGATCACTGGAGTCAGATTGAGCAGCAGACATGCTCTCGTCATCTGCCCGGACTGATGCACTTTGTCGCACCAGGGTACTGACCAGGAAGGCAGCGCCTCCAGCCGCGCCCACGGCCAGAACGAGCAGCGTCCACACCGGAACGTTGAGCCAGCCCCACGTCAGGTCCACCATCATTGCTATGAGCACGAGGGCAAACCAGACTACAACGCGCCAGCCCAACATAGGGAAACGAATTCCGGTCTCCAGTTCTTCCAGGGCCAGGAACAGGCGCAGGCCAACCAGAATCGCCAGCAGCGTGGCCGGCTGGCCAGTGATCACACCCAGCCCGGACTCGCCAACCAGGGTAAGAACCTGCAGGCTCGTGCTGCCGACGACGATCAGTGCGGTCGCCCAGACGATGTATCGACGCAATATCTGGCGTTTCGGCTCAACCGCTTGTAGGGCTGTGCTGAAAAAGAGCACGGCAACGCAGATACCGGCCATGGCGTCGGTGATGAACACCCAGTGATCGACCGGCGAACAGGTGATGCGCGGCACGCCATAGAGACTCAGGCACGGGGCCGGGGCGTCGGGCCGCAACAGACTCAGCTGCCAGATCATGACGGTCGTCATGCGCAGCACGATGAAGCCGACGATGGACCACTCCCAGCGCTGAAGTCGCTTATCGCGCAGCCAGTAATTCAAGAACAGCGCCGAAAGAATTGTCAGGTTGGCGCCCTGGATCTGAATGAACTGCCAGTCAAGTCCTGTATAGAAGGAGAGGCTCGGTTGAAAGAGGACAACATCGGCCAGATAGAAGATGATCAATCCAACCATGATGCCTGTAAAGGTCCAGGTGAGCGGCTCGCGCGGCCGACGGATCAGGACAAATATGATCATTCCGGCCAGCAAAGGCAGAATGAGCAGCGAGAAGACGAATGGCGGCGGTGACATGGGTTGTCAGCATGGAAGCAGGGAACAGCGATCTAAGGTGGATGACGCAAAGCGCAGCATTGGCTGATACTCTAACACAACAGCCCGTGATCGCCAACATCGACCATGCAGCATCGCTGTGCAAAGACGATCTGCGCGTGCGATGGTTTTCGACAACATAGGGTAAAATGCCTCCCTGACCCTCAGTATATTCCTCTGTGCAACGCCCCTAGAACTCCGACCGCCGCAGCCCGCTGCGCTGGCTATGGTCGCACATCCGGCGCAACTGGATCTGGGTGTTCGGCGTCTTTGCCGGCGCGCTGGCCAACGCGGGGCTGGCCGCGTGGCGTCGATGCTCTCCGGCCAGGCCTTCGACGTGCTGCAAGCCGATCCCGGCAACCCGGCAGAAAGTTGAACTTTTTCCGAAAAGTTCAACTTCTGTGGAACTTCTGTGGAGCCACGGAGCCACTATGAGCATACATCTGACCTCAAAAGCTGCCACATTGTTGCAGCATCTCTGTGTGGATATCGACAGCCGGCGTGTGGGCAGCGCGGGCAACCGGCAGGCCACGGCGCTCTTCGCCAGCGCCGCGGCGGCCTGTGGGTTCGCTGTCGAACAGCCTGTTTTCGACTGCATGGATTGGGTCGAGGAAGGCGTCGATCTGACGGTGGACGGCGCGGCGTTCGACGCCCTGGCGAGCCCCTACTCGCTGGGCTGCCGCGTCCACGCGCCGCTGGCCGTGGTCTCCACCGTGGAGGATCTGGCGCAGGCAGAGGTGGCCGGCCAGGTGTTGCTGCTGCATGGCGCGCTGGCGCAGGAGCAGCTCATGCCCAAGAACTTCACCTTCTACAATCCAGAGCACCACCAGCGCATCGTCGCCCTGTTGGAGCAGAAGGCGCCCGCGGCCATCATCGCCGCCACTGGCCACAACCCGGAGCTGGCCGGCGCAGTCTACCCCTTCCCCCTGATCGAGGATGGCGATTTCGATATCCCATCGGTCTACATGACCGACGTCGAAGGCGCCCGTCTGGCGGCATGCGCAGGCCGGGAGGTCTCGCTGCACAGCCGCGCCTGGCGCATCCCCTCCACCGGTTGCAATGTGATGGCCCGCAAAGGCGATCCCCGGCGGCGTGTGGTCTTCTTTGCGCACATCGACGCCAAGGCTGGCACCCCAGGCGCCATCGACAACGCCAGCGGTGTGGTGATCCTGCTGCTGCTGGCCGAGCTGCTGACGGACTATGCGGGCAAGCTGGGCGCAGAGATCGTCGCCCTGAACGGCGAGGACTACTACGCGGCCTCCGGCGAGATGCAGTGGCTGAGCATGAACCAGGGTCGCATGGATCAGATCGTCCTGGGCGTCAACATGGATGGGGTCGGCTACCGCTTGGGCAAGACAGCGTTTTCGTTGTATAGCTGTCCGGCGGAGATCGAGCAGGCCATTCGCGCCGAGCTGGCCCCGCACGCCGGAATGGTCGAGGGCGGCCCCTGGTATCAGTCTGACCACTCCTTGTTCGTCTACAACGGCGTGCCGGCGCTGGCCTTCACGTCCGATCACTTCGTCGAGCTGTGGACTGAGATTGCCCACACAGCGCGCGATCTTCCCGAAATCGTCGATCCCGGCCGGTTGGCAGCCGTCGCCGAGGCCCTGCACGCGCTGCTGCTGCGTTTGGAACGCCAGGCCGGCGGTCGCTGAATTCGCCATTCGCTGGCCCAGCGGGTACAATCCCGTTCAGCCCCTGTCGTTTCATCCCCGGAAGAAGGAGCCGTTGCGCCATGAACACCTCTGCCCCCACGTTATCCACCCTCTCCACCCGCAGCAAAGTTCTGCTGGCGCTGGGGCTGATTGCCGCGGTGATCTTTCTGATCTCCGGCCAAATCGAGAACAACGCCATGCTGCGTCTGATCTCCAAGCCGATCCCGGTGCTGTTGATGGCGCTGTGGGTCAGCGGCTTGCAGGTCAAGGGCCGCTACCAACTGGCCATCATCGTCGGTCTGCTGCTGAGCGCGCTGGGCGATCTGCTGCTGGAGATGTCCGAGGCCGCCTTCCTGCTGGGGCTGATCGCCTTTCTGCTGGGGCATGTGGCCTACATCGTGGCCTTCTTGCAGGACACCCGCAAGCTGCTGCCCTACTATGGCGCGGCCGCCTATGCCTATGGCCTCTTTGCCATGTTCTTCCTGCTGAGCACCGGCGACCTGGGCGGGATGCTGATCCCCGTGCAGATGTACATCCTGGTGATCACCACTATGCTCTGGCGCGCGGCCTGCCGGCGGGAGGTACACACGCTGCCCCGCTTTTCGGTTTGGGCCGGCCTGGCAGGCGCACTGTTGTTCGTTGTCAGCGACAGCATCCTGGCCTTCAAGCTCTTCGGCACCCCCATCCAACTGGGCGGCGTCGCGGTGATGTTGACCTACTGGCCGGGCCAGTTGGGCATCGCGCTGTCGGCCTGGCGGCGCGGGAGCTGGTGAGTTACCCCTTCACCCCCACCAGATAGCGGTGATGCGCCCACACGGCCTTGATCTGCCAGGGCAGCGACGCGTGATCCAGCCAGGCGTAGCGCATCACCTGTTCCCGCAGCTCTGGCTGCTGGCCCAGGTAATAGGCCATGGTCGACCAGGTCCAGCCCTCGCCCTGGAACTGGTCTTGCAGCTTGGCTGAACGGATGCCCAGCCGTTGCAGCACCTCGCTGGCGGGCATCACCGTGTCGGGCCAGGGGGGCACATCCAACACCCCCTGATCGACGATCTGCACGCCGGCCGCGTGCAGGATGCCGCGGATCATGGCCATGTCCACCCAGGCCTCGCGCGCGCCGATCTCCTGGAAAAACCGCTGGTCGATGAGATATTTGCGCATGAAATAGCCCACCTGCCAGCGGTTGGGCATGGCCACGAAGACCACCCGCCGGCTGACGCGCGCCAGCTCGTGCAGCAGCGCCTGCGCGTTGGGCAGGTACCAGAGACCGGCCCACTCCCAGGCCAGGTCGAAGCTGTTGTCGGCAAAGGGCAGCCGGCCCCAGTCCAGCACCTGCACCAGGCGCACCGGCAGCGCCAGCTCCTGCCAGATGCGCTGCACCCCATCCAGCCGCAGCCGGCTGTCGTCGGCCAGCGTCACCTGGCAGCCGGCCTGGGCCAGCGCCACGCTGTTGATGCCGCTGACGCCGGCCATGCCGTAGAGCGGCGCCTCCAGCACCGTCTCGATGCCATGCCGGGCGCGCAGCGCCAGCAGGAAATCGTTGAGCACAAAGCGCTCGTAGACCAGCCCCAGGCCCTCGTTGTAGTCAGTCAGATAGTGTTGCCAATCCATCGGTTGCAGTTCCTTGTGGGTCCGGCTGCCAGCCGGACGAGGCCAACGTGCGCTTGCCGCGCACAAACAGCCAGGTCCACCACACCAGCAGCGCGGTGTTGGCCGCCGAAAGGGCAAAGCGGATGTCGGGCAGCCGCTCCATCAGTTGAATCTGATCCCTCGTCAGCGGCAGGACGTGGATCAGGTTGAGAAACACCGTGGCGCTGAGCAGCACAAAGGGCAGCCGCGCCGGCCGCAGCAGCGCAGCCGCCACCGCCAGCGGCGCCAGCGCGGGCAAGATATAGCGCTCGTGCATCTCCGTGGCCAGGATGAAGAAGCCAAAGATCAGCAGGCCGGCGGCAAAAAACGCCCCGATCTGCCCGATCGCATCAGCCGCCCGCTCTGGCCGGTCTCCCGACCGAGCCAGCCCATCCACCGCCTGCTCTGGCCGGTCTCCTGACCGAGCCAGCCCGTCCACCGCCCGCTCTGGCCGGTCTCCTGACCGAGCCAGCCCATCCACCGCCCGCTCTGGCCGGTCTCCCGACCGAGCCAGCCCGTCCACCGCCCGCTCTGGCCGGTCTCCTGACCGAGCCAGTTGCCAGCGTCGGAACAGCACAAACAGCACCAGCAGCGCATAGCCGATGGTCAACGCCATCCCCACATGGCGGATGGTGAGCGGCCCCAGCAGCGCGGTGGAGTCCTCCACCCAATAGCCCAGCAGCTCGCGGCTGCGGATGTGGGCGATGAACCAGGGATTGTAGGCGTTCATGCTCATGGCGGGGTAGCGGCCGACCGCCTTGACATAAATGGTGAACAACGACTCACCTGCGCCGCCCAGCCAGATGGGCAGCAGGCCCGCGGCCAGCACCGCCGCGGCCGCGCTGCCCCAGCGCAGCAGCGCCCGCCAGCCGCTCCACCAGGCCAGCAGCGCCAGCAGCGGCACGATGGTGAGCGCCTGCGACTTGGTGAGCAGCGCCAACCCCAGGAAGGCGCCGCTCCAGCCCCAGCGTTTTCGGGCGGCCGCCAGCAGCGCGGCCATCATCCCCAGCGTCTGAAGCGAATCGAACTGGCCCCAGATGGAGCTGACGTAGATCACAGCCGGGTTGAGCAGCCACAGCCCGGCGGCCAGCAGCGGCAGGGCGTAGGGGCGGGGTGACCCCGCCCCTACAAGGCGTCGTGAATCCGTCTCTACCGGGCGGGGTGACCCCGCCCCT
>JACSRL010000055.1 GCA_014879765.1 Anaerolinea sp.
AAGCCGATCTGCCAGGCCCTGAGGGGCCTTGGTGTTGTCAGCCGGTGAATTCCATTCACCGGGCTGAACTTGATCTTGATATATCGTGACAATATTGGAGGAAAACGTGTTCGATCAGTATCCCCAGTCGTTGGTGCCCATGGTCATCGAGACCACCGCCCGCGGCGAGCGCGCCTACGACATCTACTCGCTGCTGCTCCGTGAGCGCATCATCTTCCTGGGCACCCCTATCAACGACCAGATCGCCAACCTGATCGTCGCCCAGTTGCTCTACCTCAACCGCGAGGACCCGGAGCGCGACATCTTCATGTACATCAACTCGCCCGGCGGCTCCGTCTACGCCGGCCTGGCCATCTACGACACCATGCAGATGATCGAGGCGCCGGTCAGCACCACGGCCGTGGGCGTCACAGCCAGCATGGGCACCGTGCTGCTGGCGGCTGGCCGCAAGGGCAAGCGCTATGCCCTGCCCCACGCCACCGTACACATGCACCCGGCCGGCGGCGGCGCCCAGGGCTACACCCCTGACGTGCGCATCCAGTTCAAGGAGCTGGAGCGCGTCCAGACCCAGCTTTTCCACATCCTGGCCAAGCACACCAGCCAGACGGCCCAGACCATCGAGGAAGATTTCGACCGCGACCGCTGGATGACCGCGCTGGAAGCCAAGGACTATGGCCTGGTGGACGATGTGCTGGGCGACGCCAGCGACGTGATCAAGGCGCTGGAAGACGAGCGTTTGCAGCGCTAAATCATCGGACTGGCAGTTCTGCTCCGGCGCTTGAACGCCCGCCGCACCGCGGCGCGGCCGCTGCCGGAGGGGGACTGCCAGTTCTCTGCTTTCAATCATGCCCAAATCCACCCCTTCCGCCCCCACCTGTTCCTTCTGCCACCGCTCCGAGGATGAGGTCATGCGCCTGATCCAGGGGCCGGATTCCATCTACATCTGCGATATCTGCGTCGATCTGTGCGCCGAGATCCTGCGCGAAGAGCTGGCGCAGGCCGACGGCGAGGGCGCGCCGGTGTTGGAGCATCTGCCCGCGCCCAGAGAGATCGTCGAGCGGCTGAACCAATATGTGGTGGGCCAGGACCGCGCCAAGAAGGTGCTGGCCGTCGCAGTCTACAACCACTACAAGCGCGTCTCGTCGGGCGCCGGCTTCGGCGATGTGGAGCTGCAGAAGAGCAACATCGTCCTCATCGGCCCCACCGGCACCGGCAAGACGCTGTTGGCCCAGACCCTGGCCCGCATCCTGGACGTGCCCTTCACCATCGCCGACGCCACTAACCTGACCGAGGCTGGCTACGTGGGCGAGGATGTGGAAAACGTGCTGGTCGGCCTGCTGCACGCGGCCGAGTGGAACGTCGAACGCGCCCAGATGGGCAT
This sequence comes from Anaerolinea sp., assembly GCA_014879765.1. Taxonomy (GTDB): domain Bacteria; phylum Chloroflexota; class Anaerolineae; order JAAEKA01; family JAAEKA01; genus JAAEKA01. Next base: position 1,382 of record JACSRL010000055.1, read on the forward strand.
CGTCTACATCGACGAGATCGACAAGATCGCCCGCAAGCAGGGCGACAACCCCTCCATCAGCCGCGATGTCTCCGGCGAAGGGGTGCAGCAGGGCCTGCTCAAGATCATCGAAGGCAACATCGTCAACGTGCCCCCGCAGGGCGGCCGCAAGCATCCCACCCAGGAGTATATCCGGCTGGACACCCGCAATATCCTGTTCATCTGCGGCGGCGCCTTTGCCGGCCTGGACGAGATCATCGCCCGGCGCATCCAGGGCCCCGGCCGCATGGGCTTCGGCGCCAGCAGCGCCAGGCGGCTGGACCCGGAGCAGTCGCGGGCCGAGCTCTTGCAGCAGGCCATCTCCGACGATCTGATGAAATTCGGCCTGATCCCTGAGTTCGTCGGCCGCCTGCCGGTGGGGGTCAGCGTCGATCCGCTGGACCGGAGCGCGCTGGTGCGCATCCTGACCGAGCCGCGCAATGCCCTGGTCAAGCAGTACCAGCGGCTGTTCAGCCTGGACAACACCGAGCTGGTCTTCACCCCCGACTCGCTGCTGGCCACGGCCGATGAGGCCATCAAGCTCAAGATCGGCGCGCGCGGCCTGCGCACCATTCTGGAATCGGTGCTGTTGGACGTGATGTACGAGATCCCCTCCCGGCCGGAGGTGACCAAGTGCGTGGTCAACGCCGACACCATCCTGCGCCGCAGCCAACCGGTGCTGCTGGCCGGCGGCGAACGCGCTGTGTTTTGGGGACCGGAACTGCAAGCGACCGCGTAGCGCGGCAAAGTTGGCAACTTTTCGGCAAGTTGCCAACTTTCTTTTCTACCCATGATCGAAGTCAACGAAACCCAATGCCAGGCCATCGGCCAGCGGCTGCGCAGCCAGACCGTCTACGCCGACGAGTTCCTCTTCGTGCCCGCGACCGTGGCCGAGGCGCAGCGGGAAGCCAACTACTGGGCTTTCGCCATCGCCATCTGTCAGCACACCAAGAGCCTGGAGGGGATCATCGACGGCCGCTGGCGGCGCGGCTGGGACTATCTGATCTGCGCCAGCCGCCGCGCGCTGGACGATTTCGCCTCGGCCGAGGCCATGGCCCGCATCGACGCCGATCGCCTGGCTGCCATCTTCTCCGACGACTTCGACCCGGCCCGCTCCACCGTGGACCGCATCGAGGAGCGGCTGGGGCAGCTCCATGACGTGGCCGGCGTGCTGCTGGCGCAGTACGAGGGCCAGGCCATGAACCTCTACTGTCAGGCCGGCGGCCGCATTCAAGGGGAAGGGGGCATTTTCCAGCGGCTGGCGGCCATCCCGGCCTACACGGATCCCTTGGACAAGAAGGCACAGCTCCTGGTGGGTCAACTTGATGCGGCCGGCGTTTGGCCGCTGGCCGATCCGGAGAATCTCAAGGTGTGCATGGACTACCACGCCATGCGCGTCGCCCTGCGCACCGGCATCGTCGAGGTGACCGATCCGGGGCTGGCGATTGCCCTCCGGCAGAAGGCGCTGGTCAGCGACGAGATCAACCACGCGGTGCGCCGCGTGGTCTCCGACGCCTGCGACCGGGTCATCGCGCACAGCGGCGTCAGCGTCTTCGAGTTCGACAAGTGGATCTGGCACCTGGGGCGCAGTTGCTGCTTCTACGATCACGAGCCGATCTGCGGCCCGCGCATCTGCCACAAGATGGACATCTGCACCTACATCCAGGCCGTGGACTACGCCTGCCCCGGCCGCTGCTCGCTGGACGGCGCGTGCAAGGGCAGCCGGGACGAGAATTACAAGAACTTCTGGGAGACCAACGTCTATACCGAGTTCTATTGAACGGCAGACTTGGTAACTGTTCAGGCACGGCATTAGAAACCGGGTTTTTGTCTCACAGACCAAGGTCATGGCGCCATGAAAGGCCGTTACGAAGACG
>JACSRL010000439.1 GCA_014879765.1 Anaerolinea sp.
GGGCGCAGCCCTGGCCGGCGCCGCGTCCTCCTGCCCCGCCTGGCAGGCCCCGCCGGCCGCCTCCTACCAGCCCTTCCCCGCCGCCGGCCTCTACACCTTTTTCGACTGGCCGCACCTGGACCCGCAGCTCTACCCCTGGCTCAGCGGCGGGCATCTGGTCTTCACCTGGCGCACGGTGGAGCGAGATGGCCCCGGCCAGTACCGCTGGGACGCGATCGACCAGTGGATGGCGGCCGAGGCCAGCCTGGGCAAGCCGGTGGGGCTGGCCTTCAACACCTACGAGGGGGCCTGCTGCGGCGGCAACCAGGTCCCCGCCTGGTTCAACGCCGCGCACGGGGCCTGGCCGGCCGGCGATGGCTACGTCACCTGCGCCTGGACCGACCAGTACGGCGCGGCGCAGCAGGAAGATATCCCCATGGTCTGGACGCCGGCCTATTTGGACGCCTTCGAGCGCTTCATCCAGGCCGCGGCCGAGCGCTACCGCGATGATCCGCGCGTCGCCTTCGTGGAGGTCAGCAGCGGCATCTACGGCGAGACCATGCCGGGCGAATCGGACAGCGAGGTGGACGCCTGCCTGCAGGCGGCGGGGCTGGGCGAGGAGCTGTGGATCGAGACGGTCAACCGCATCAGCGACATCTACCAGCGCCACTGGCACGATACGCCGCTGCTGGTGCAATATGCGCCCTGGTATCTTTCCCGCCGCGAGCGCCGCGAGTTCAGCGACTACGCCGGCAACATCGGCCTCGGCCTGAAGCACAACCGGCTGATCCCCGACCACGATGATCAGGTGATCCGCTCCGACACGGCCGCGATCCATCCCGACGTCTGCCGCACCGGCCAGTATGACCCCATGTTGCAGTTCGCCGGGCAGGTTCCCCTGGCCTGGGAGGGGACCGCCTCCAGCTACCCCACCACGGCCGACCTGCTCTGGGCGCTGCTCAACGGCATGAACAAACACCCGGCCTATCTGCTGCTGGGCCGCCAGCCGTTGACCACCGCCGACCCCATCGGCCAGTGGGCGCTGCGGCTGGCCAGCCGCTATGCTGGCGTCACCATCGACACCACCCCCGGCGTCTGGGTGGCGCTGCGCGAGACGCAGTCCACCTGGTACCCGCAGCGGGGCAACTTCGATTTCTGGCTGCGCCAGGTGGACAGCGCGCCCGGCGGCCGCACCGTGCCGCAGTGGAACGTCACCAGTCACCCCTGGGGCCGTTTCACCCGCCGCACCGACGCGGCCAGCGGCAACCCCGACATGTTCTTCGCCGTGGAGGACGCCTATCTCTTCGACAACGCCAGCCGGCCGGTGACCATCACCGTGGTCTACCTGGACGCGGGCCGCGACACGTGGGAGCTGCTCTACGACGCGCTGGGGAACAGCGCCAAGTCGGCCGGCGTGGTCACCAAGACCAACAGCAGCCAATGGCGCGAGGCCCGCTTCGCCCTGCCCGACGCGCGCTTCAGCAATCAACACGCGGGCGCCGATTTCCGCATCCGCAGCCGCGGCGATGGCGACGAGTACATCAGCTTTGTGGAGGTGGTGAAAGGAGCGGAACTCGGAGGAACTGGGGGGACTGGCGAGGGCGCGGGTGGGCGGCCCGATCTGTCGGGCGATTTGCAGATTGCGCCAGATGCTCCCCCTGCCAACGACGAGCGCGCCAACGCGGCGGCCATCGCCCTCCCGTTCCAGGGCAGCCAGGATGTGTCGGGTGCGACCGTCGCGCCGGACGATCCGCCGATGGGCTGCGGCGAGGGGCAGAACCAGCGGACGGTCTGGTACCGCTTCACCGCGCCGGGCGATGGCTTTGTCACTCTCAACACGGCCGGCAGCGACTTTGACACGGTGCTGGCGGTCTGGCAGGAGGGGCAGGGCAGCCTGGCCAGCCGCGGCTGCAACGACGACGGCGGCTGGTGGTCGGGCACGTCGAACCTCAACGTGGGGGTGACACGCGGGCAGAGCTATCTGGTGCAGGCCGCCAGCCGCGGCCCGGCGGCCGGCCTGCTGGCCCTGCGCGCCGTCTACAGCGCCTGCACCTACAGCGCCGACCTGGCCGCGGTGCAGAGCCTCCTGGCCGCCTACAGCCTGCCCTTCTCCGATTCCTATCTGGAGACGGCTGCCACGGCCGGCGGCGCGCGCTGCGCCATCACCGGCCTGTCGCTGGCCGGCCGCGAGCTGAACGCGCCCCTGCCCGCGACCATCGGCAGCCTGGGCAACCTGCAAAAGCTGGACCTGAGCACGACCGGCCTGCCCGGGCCGCTGCCGGCCAGCCTGGGCAATCTGGCCCAGTTGCAGTGGCTCAACCTGAAGGAAAACCAGCTCGACGGCGCGCCGCCGGCCGCGCTGGGCACTCTCCCCGCCTTGCAGGCGCTGGAGCTGGCCGACAACCAGCTCAGCGGCCCGCTGCCCGCCTGGCTCAGCGCACTGCCGCGCGTGCAGCGCCTCTATCTTTCCGGCAATCGATTCAGCGGCCCGCTGCCCGCCTGGCTGGGCGCGCTGGAAAACCTGGAACAGCTCTGGCTGGGCTACAACCAGCTCAGCGGCACGGTTCCCGCCAGCCTGGGCAGCCTCAATCGGCTACGCGAACTCTCCCTGGCCGGCAACCAGCTCAGCGGCCCGCTGCCAGCCGAGCTGGCCGGCCTTGCCAGCCTGAACGTCCTCACCCTGGGCGGGAACGCCTTCGACGGCCCGCTGCCCGGCTGGCTGGGCCAGTTGCCCGCGCTGCGCGTGCTGTCGCTGGAGGGCAACACCTTCAGCGGCCCGCTGCCCCCCGTCCTGGGCCAGGCCGCCTCCCTGGAGCTGCTGCGGCTGGACGGCAACGACCTGAGCGGCCCGCTGCCCGACAGCCTGGGCGATGCGGCCAGCCTGCACGCTCTTTCCCTGCGTGACAACCGGCTCAGCGGCCCGCTGCCGGCCAGCCTGGGCGCTCTGAGCCAGTTGACCGGACTTTATGTCGAGCGAAATCAGCTCAACGGCCCCCTGCCGGCCAGCCTGGGCGGGCTGGGGCCGTTGCGCCGTCTGCACCTGGCCGGCAACCCGCTGAACGGCCCCCTGCCGGCCAGCCTGACCGGGCTGGCGGCGCTGTGGAGCATGGACTTCCGCGACACCGGGCTGTGCGAGCCGCAGGATGCCGCGTTTCAGAGTTGGCGCGCCGGGGTGCGCTATTGGCGCAGCAGCGGCCTGGCCTGTGGCGCCAACGTCACCCCCACCTGGACTCCCACTGCCACGGCGACCGCCACCGCCACGCCGACGCGCACGCCTACCGCCACGTC
>JACSRL010000834.1 GCA_014879765.1 Anaerolinea sp.
CCGGTTGAAGCGTTCCCGGTGAATGGAATTCACCGGCTGAACCTACCAAGGCCCCTCAGGGCCTGGCGGATATGTTTTCGCAGCAGCGAAGGCATTTCCGCAGCGGCTGAGGCCGCTTTGTGTTGTCAGCCAGGGATTTCAATCCCTGGCTACGCCGCGCGGCCCAGCACATCGGCAGCGCAGCGGAAGAGCATAGCGGACGATGTGGCGCCTGGGTCCTGATGGCCGATGCTGCGTTCGCCCAGATAGCTGGCGCGACCCTTGGTGGCCAGCATGGGGATGGTGTCCCGCATGCCCTGCTCCGCGCCGGCTGCGGCCGCTTCCAGCGCCGCGGCCGTGTCGCCGCCCGCAGCCAGGCTGGCCTGCATGGCCGCACAGGCCGGGGTCATGGCGTCCACCATGGTCTTCTCGCCGGTGGTGGCCTTGCCGCGCTGCTGCACGCCGGCCAGACCGGCCTGGAAGGCGGCCAGCAGATCCTCGGCCGTCACCTCGGTCTTGCCGTCCAGCGCCATGCCGGCGCGCATAAACCAAGTGCCGTAGAGCGGGCCGCCCGCGCCGCCGACCGTCGAGACCAGCGTCATACCGATGGTCTTGAAGATCGAACCCAGGTCCTTGTCGGCCACCGAGGGCAGCTTGTCCATCACGGCCGCAAAGCCGCGATCCATGTTCGCGCCATGGTCGGCGTCGCCGATGGCTGAGTCCAGCCGGGTCAGATAGTCTTTGTTCTCACCGAGCGTCTGGCGATAGCATTTCAGCCAGGCGAGGATGCCGTCTCGTGTTACCACTGGATCGCCTTTCAGAGTGCTCCGGTTACGAGTTACTCGTTACGTATTACTCGCTGAAGAATGCGTACGAGTAACAGGTAATGCGTAACACGTAATTACATGCCCCAGCGCAGCCCTGGGGTCTTGACCGGCGCATCCCAGTAGCCCAGGAGCTCATCGTCGGCCTTGAGCAGCGTGATGGAGCAGCCGGCCATCTCCAGCGAGGTGATGTAGTTGCCCACCAGGCTGCGGGCAATGGTGATGCCGTGCGCCTGGCAGATCTCCGCCAGCTTGCGATAGACGATGTAGAGCTCGATCAGCGGAGTGCCGCCCATGCCGTTGACCATGACGATGACCCGATCGCCCTGCTCGAAGGGCAGGTCCTTGATGACCGCCAGGGCCAGCATCTCGGTGATCTCGTCGGCGCTCTTGAGGGGCATGCGGGTGCGGCCTGGCTCACCGTGGATGCCGACGCCGATCTCCATCTCGTCCTCAGGCAGGTCAAAGGTAGGCTTGCCGGCGTGCGGCACGGTGCAGGAGGTCAGCGCCATGCCCATGCTGCGGCCCCAGCCGTTGACCTTGCGGCAAAGCTCGGCCACCTCTTGAAGGCTCTTGCCGGCCTCGGCGGCCGCGCCGCAGATCTTCTCGGCCAGCACCGTCGTGCCCACGCCGCGCCGGCCGGCCGTCCACAGACTGTCCTGCACCGCCACGTCGTCGTCGATCACCACGCTCTCGACCTGGATCCCTTCGGCCATGGCCAGCTCAGCCGCCATCTCGAAGTTGAGGATGTCGCCGGTGTAGTTTTTGACGATGTGCAGCACACCCGCGCCGCCATCGACAGCCTTGGTGGCCTCCAGCATCTGATCGGGTGTGGGGGAGGTGAAGACCGCGCCGGGGCAGGCCGCGTCCAGCATGCCATAGCCGACGAAGCCGCCGTGCATCGGCTCGTGGCCGCTGCCGCCGCCGGAGATCACCGCTACCTTGCCCATGACCGGCGCGTCGCGGCGTGTCACATAGTTGGGGGCGAAATGCACGCGCACCTGGTCGCCGTGGGCCAGCGCCACGCCCTGCAACGCTTCGTTCACTACATTGTTGGGATCGTTGATCAACTTCTTCATACGCTTTCTCCAGACTTACTCAAAGGCTACAAAGAAAAACCAAGAGCAGCCCTGACGGCCAGGGCTGCTCAAAAAGAACTCAATTAGAGAACTGCGCCTGCCAGGAGCGCAGCGATCACGGCGCCGACGATGGGGCCGACCACCGGGATCCAGGAGTAGCCCCAGTCGCTGCCGCCCTTGCCGGGGATCGGCAGGATGGCGTGCGCGATGCGGGGGCTCAGGTCACGGGCCGGGTTGATGGCATAGCCGGTGGTGCCGCCCAAGGCCAGACCGATGACCCACACCAGGAAGGCCACAGGGATGAAGCCCAAGGCGCCCATGTTGATAGGGAAAGTCTCGCCTGTGGTCTGACCGACCACACCCTGGATGGTGAAGATGCCGAACATCAGCACGAAGGTGCCGATGATTTCCGAGATCAGGTTCATGGCCGTGTTGCGGATCGCCGGGGCGGTGGCGAAGACGGCCAGTTTGAGAGCCGGATCCGGGGTGGCGGCCCAGTGCGGGTAGTAGTGCAGCCAAACCAGCACTGCGCCGAGGAACGCGCCGACCATTTCGCCGACCAAGTAGAAGGGCACTTCGGCGGCAGGGACTTTGCCGGCGACGAAGAGACCAACGGTGACGGCAGGGTTCAGGTGCGCACCGCTGCCCATGGCGCCGGCCGAATAGGCGCCCACAAACACTGCCAAAGCCCAGGCCGTGGTGATGACGACCCAACCGGAGTTGTTGCCCTTGGTCTTGCCCAACAAGACGTTGGCGACTACGCCATCGCCCAACAGGACCAGCAACATGGTGCCGAGAAGCTCAGCAATAAGGATAGACATTCGATTCCTCCTTGAATGGAATGCAGCAGAACTCGCTGAGTTGAAATTGGTTACGACATCGTACCGATAGATTGACGATCAGATGGGCAGAACGGAAGCGTTGGAGCAGGGCACCTCCTGGCGTGCGAAGGGACAGTGCGAGCCTCGTCTCTGATTGGATGGGGGCTGAGCGCACGATGCCATCGGGGCGGAGAGCAGCAGATCACAAAACAGGGGCCTGAGAGGAGAAAGGAGATTGCCGGCTATCTGGTTGCTGGCCAGACATGCAGAAATCCTGTGGCGACGCTGAACACTGGCTGCTGCTGTGGCGATAGTTTAGCACTGCTGGCCGAGGATGGCAAAATCGTCTGCGCACAGTTTGTAGGCAAATCGCTGCGTATCTGAGAAAATCGTTTCAGACGCTATTCTCGCCGCGTGAGCCTGCAAGAGACAGACACCCCGCATTATACTCTTGTCGCGAAAGGAATAATATGATTTCAATCATATTGCAATTGTAACTGCTCAGGCATGGCATTAGAAACCGGGTTTTTGTCTCACAGACTAGGATCATGGCGCCATGAAA
>JACSRL010000690.1 GCA_014879765.1 Anaerolinea sp.
CGTCAGCCCTCAACCCGCTACTCAACCCGCGCGCGTTGGTCGAGTAGCCGTCTGCGGCGTATCGAGACCCGCCGTATCGAGACCCCTCCCCGCAATCCACCGTCACTGTGTCCAGCCAGCCGAAATCATCGTAGCCGCTGGCCGGCTCCGGCGCGGCGATGCGCTCGATGGCCTCCACGTCCAGCGAAAAATCGGCCCGCCGCGGCACATTGATCAGACAGGCGCCGTTGACCGCCGCGCAGAAGGCGTACATGCCAAAGGTGGGCGGACAGTCGATCACCGCGTCGCCGGGGGAGAGCAGCAGCCGCCCCAGCAGGTCGATCAGCTCATCCGCGCCGTGGCCGGCCAGGATGCGCTCAGCCGGGAGGCCGGTATACTCCGCCAGCGCCGCGCGCAGCGCCGTGCTCTGCGGGTCAGGGTAGATGTGCAGCCAGGGATAGCCGGCCATGGCCTGCAGCGCGGCCGGCGATGGGCCATAGGGGTTTTCGTTGGCGTCCAGCTTGACGATCTGCTCCGGCGCGCGGCCCAGCCGCTGGCTCACCACCTCGAAGGGATGGATCGGCGTGTAGGGCTGCATGGTGGCCAGCTCCGGGCGAAAGAGGCGTTCCACGTCGTGGTCATGGGGGGTGATGATGGTCATGTTTAGCCCTCGACAGGTGCAATCAACGCGTAGGCATAGTCCCGCTCCAGCCACGCCAGTTCAAAGTCGCCCGTGGACACGACAATCGGCGCGTCGGGTCTGTCAGGATCGTTGACGTACACATGACCTTCGTCGTAGCCAACGACTACGACCGCGTGATCTGTTTGATACGTCCAGTAGGGCAGTTCCCCGGTGCGCAAGAAAACGATGAGAGGCAGACCCTGGCTTAAGAGCGTTTGAAGCCCCCTGAGGTTGGTGGTGCTGTAGGTGACGCGCACGCCGAGGCTGGACAGCAGACGAACGTTGCCAGCGGGCGCACCGTATGGCTGGATGCGCAGCAGGCGCAACAGCGCGCTGGTGGCAATATCGCGCTGCCAATAGGCGAGCACCATGGCAGCACAGGCCGCCAGGCAATCGCCATCAGCCTGCTGCTGACGATGCGGAACGAGCAGCAAGCGCGGCGGCACGTGCTTCAATCTCCGAAACTAGCTGAGGAGCAACCAGCAGTTGGCCAGTTTCGACGTCCACGTCGATCTGCCCGACCTGGCCGATGTCGCCGCGCGATGTCTGTGACAACACCACCGGCACCCGCCACAGGATGCGATCTGCCAAAACCAATGCCGGATTGCCGGCATGCATCATGTAGCTGATCTCATTGAGCACGAAGGCGTTGACCTTCTGACGCGCCGAAAAGGCCGACACGTTGACATCCGCTGTCACTCTTACATCCACTTCAAGCTTGCCCACGCGCGGCAATTCCTGCATCAATACGGTCATAGACGTTCTCGCTCTTCATCGACAATCCAGGCTGGCACAATCCCTTGCCGCCAGCAGCGGAGGTATTCTAACCGAGAAAAAGAGCACTGTCAACCAGGGTATGCCTGGCATGGCGTTAGAAACCGGGTTTTTGTCTCACGCACGAGAAAAACCCGGTTTCTGTGCGACTCATCTTCTTCATCTATCCAACCCGCGCCCGTGCGGCCGCGGCGTGCGCGGTCAGCCCTTCGCCGTCGGCCAACAGCGCGGCCGGGCCGCTGAGCTGGCGGCCTTCCTCCGGCCCCAGCGCGATCAAGCTGATGCGTTTGACGAAATCGGCCACGCTCAGCGGGCTGGCGAAACGGGCGGTGCCCTCGGTGGGCATGACGTGGCTGGGGCCGGCCACGTAGTCGCCCAGCACCTCGAAGCTGTGCTCGCCCACGAAGATGCCGCCGGCGTTTTCGATGCGCCCCACCAGCGTCCACGGGTCGGCCGTCAGCAGGCATAGGTGCTCCGGCGCATAGGCGTTGGCCAGATCCACCGCCTGCCCCAGGTCGGCGGTGAGCACAATGCCGCCGCGGCCGGCCAGCGACGCGGCCGCGATCTCGGCCCGACTCAGCGCCTCGAGCTGGCGTCCCACCTCGACCTGCACCTGCTCAGCCAGCCGCCGCGAGGGGGTCAGCAGGATGGCCGAGGCCAGCAGATCATGCTCGGCCTGGGCCAATAAATCGGCCGCCAGCACGGCGGGGCTGGCTGTGTCGTCGGCGATGATCAGCGTCTCGGTGGGGCCAGGCAGGCCGTCGATGCCCACGACGCCGAAGAGCTGGCGCTTGGCCAGGGTGACGAAAAGGCCGCCGGGACCGACGACCTTGTCCACCCGGCCGATGCTCTCCGTGCCATAGGCCATGGCCGCGATGGCCTGCGCGCCGCCGACGGCATAGACCGCGTCGACGCCTGCCACCCGCGCCGCAGCCAGCGTCAACGCGGCCACCCCGCTCTCTCCTGCCGAATCCGTGATCCGGCGACTGGGCGGCGTGCAGACGATGATTTCTTTGACGCCGGCCACGCGCGCGGGGATGGCGCAATGCAGCAGCGACGAGGGCAGCGGCGCGCTGCCGGCCGGCACGTAGACGCCGACCCGCGGCAAGGGACGCACGATCTGGCCCAGCACGCCGCCGGGGCTCACATCCATCCAGGAGCCGGTGGGCTGTTGGCGGTGAAAGGCCTCCAGCCGCCGCGCGGCCAACTGGAGCGCGTCCAGCAGCGCCGGGGCCAGGCTGGCCACGGCCGCGTCGATCTCGGCCTGGGGCACGGCCAGGGGGTCTCGATACGCTGCGCTACTCGACCCGCGGGGATGGGGGCCGTCGATGCGCTGCGACCATTCATGCACGGCCGCGTCGCCGCGGCCGCGCACATCGGCCAGCACCGCGGCCACGGCCTGCTCCGGCGTCAGCCGCTGGCCAAAGATGCGCTCGATGCCCGCCAGCAGCGCGGCTGGCAGGGCCTGCTCGTCCCAGGCGGTGCGGCGCAGGATGGTGGCTTGGGCGTGGGGGATGTCGTCGAGGATGTGAATCATGGCCTTGGAATGAACCTGGCTCGGTCAGAGACCGGCCAGAGCGGGAGGCTCGGTCAGAGACCGGCCAGAGCAAGAGGCTCGGTCAGAGACCGGCCAGAGCAAGAGGCTCGGTCAGAGACCGGCCAGAGCGGGAGGCTCGGTCAGAGACCGGCCAGAGCAGAAGGCTCGGTCAGAGACCGGCCAGAGCGGAAGGCTCGGTCAGAGACCGGCCAGAGCAAGAGGCTCGGTCAGAGACCGGCCAGAGCGGAAGGCTCGGTCAGAGACCGGCCAGAGCGGAAGGCTCGGTCA
>JACSRL010000414.1 GCA_014879765.1 Anaerolinea sp.
AAAGCCCTGACTGACCCGCTACTCAACCCGCAGGCCGTATCGAGACCCGTTTTGCGTAAGTCCTGATCAGGCCTGTTGGGCGGCAGTCTCCTTTGCACTGATAGCACATTCGTGCTAAAATGGCGCTGCCGTCTTTCCCTTGCAGTGACACCAAAGAAAAATGACCCATGGCACAAGACAAGCTCGTCGTTCGCGGCGCCCGCGAACACAATCTGAAAAACATCGACCTTGAGATCCCGCGCGATAGGCTGGTGGTGATCACCGGTCTGTCGGGCTCGGGCAAGTCGAGCCTGGCCTTCGACACTATCTACGCCGAAGGCCAGCGGCGTTATGTCGAATCGCTCTCGGCCTATGCCCGCCAGTTCCTGGGGCTGATGGAGAAGCCGGACGTGGATCAGATCGAGGGCCTCAGCCCGGCCATCTCCATCGACCAGCGGGGCGCCAGCCGCAACCCGCGCTCCACCGTGGGCACGGTGACGGAGATCTACGACTATCTGCGTCTGCTCTACGCCCGCGTCGGCCTGCCCCACTGCCCCAACTGCGGCTCCCCCATCAGCCAGCAGACGGTGGAGCAGATGGTGGACACCATCCTCAACCTGCCAGAGGGCAGCCGGCTGCTGCTGTTGGCGCCGCTGATCAACGCGCGCAAGGGGGAGCACAAGGGGGTCTTCGACGACGTGCGCAAGGCCGGCTTTGTGCGCGTGCGGGTCAACGGCGAGGTGCGCGAGGTGGACGAGGAGATTCAGCTCGACCGCTACAAGATGCACACCATCGAGGCGGTGGTGGATCGTCTTGTGATACGCAACGACGGCGGGCTGGACATGGCGCGCCTGGCCGATTCGGTGGAGACCGCGCTGCGCCTGGGCGATGGCGTGCTGGTGGTCAGCGACGTGAGCGACGGCGACGCGCCCAAGGATCGCTATTTCAGCGAGAAATTCGCCTGCGTCAAGTGTGGCATCAGCCTGCCGGAGATCGAGCCGCGCACCTTCAGCTTCAACAGCCCGCACGGCGCCTGCCCTACCTGCACCGGCCTGGGCACGCAGTTGGAATTCGACCCGGAGCTGGTGATCGACGTGGAGAAGGGGCTGACCGAGGGCGCGATTCTGGCGCCCGGTTGGGGTTCAGTCGGCCAGAAGCAGCAGGATGGCGGCTATGGCCAGCAGCTCTTGCAGGCTGTCGGCGCGCGCTATGGCATCCCGCTCAACGGCGCGCCCTTCCGCGAGCTGGGCCAGCGCCAGAAGGAGCTCATCCTCTACGGCGCGCCCAAGGGGGAGAAGCTGCTGCTGGAATATAGCAACCAGGTCGGCCAGCGCCGCAGCTTCGAGACCACCTTCGAGGGGGTGATCCCCGGCATGCAGCGCCGCTACCGGGAGACCACCAGCGACTACATGCGCCAGGAGTACGAGCGTTTCATGTCGGCCCGGCCCTGCCCCACCTGCGAGGGCAAGCGGCTGCGCAAAGAGGCGCTGGGCGTGACCATCACCGACCAGAACATCGTCCAGGTGACCACCAAGTCGGTCTCCGACGCGCTGCGCTGGGTGGCTACCTTGCAGAGCGACGAAGAGCGGCGCAAGGCCACCGATTCGCTCAACGGCGCGGCGGCTGAGCTGCCGCCCACCCCCCTCAGCCCACGCGAGCAGACCATTTCGTACCAGATTCTGAAGGAACTGCGCGCGCGGCTGGGCTTTCTGCACGATGTCGGCCTGGACTACCTGACGCTCGATCGCCAGGCCGCCACCCTGAGCGGCGGCGAGGCGCAGCGCATCCGCCTGGCCACGCAGATCGGCTCGCAGCTCATGGGGGTGATGTACATCCTGGACGAGCCCAGCATCGGTCTGCACCAGCGAGACAACGACCGCCTGCTGGCCACCCTGCTGACGCTGCGCAACCTGGGCAACACCGTGCTGGTGGTGGAGCACGACGAAGAGACCATGCGCGCGGCCGACTGGATCGTGGACCTGGGGCCGGGCGCGGGCCAGCACGGCGGCGAGGTGATCTGCTCCGGGCCGCTGGAGGAGATGCTGAGCTGCCCCGATTCGCTGACCGGCCAGTATCTGAGCGGCGCGCTGCGCATCGAGACGCCGAAACAGCGCCGGCCGGGCAACGGCGAGTACCTGATCGTCCAGCGCGCGGCCGAGAACAACCTGAAACGGATCGACGTGCGCTTCCCGCTGGGCAAGCTGATCTGCGTCACCGGCGTCAGCGGCTCCGGCAAGTCCAGCCTGGTCAACGAGATTCTCTACAAAGCCATCGCCCAGAAGCTCTATCGGGCCAAGGATCGGCCAGGCCGGCATCAGGCAATCCACGGGCTGGAGCAGATCGACAAGATCGTGGAGATCGACCAGACCCCCATCGGCCGCACGCCGCGCTCCAACCCGGCCACCTACACCAATGTCTTCACCCAGGTGCGCGACCTGTTCGCCGCCATGCCGGAGGCCAAGGTGCGCGGCTACAAGCCAGGCCGCTTCAGCTTCAACGTCAAAGGAGGCCGCTGCGAGGCCTGCATGGGCGACGGCATCATCAAGATCGAGATGCAGTTTCTGCCCGATGTCTACGTGCCTTGCGAGGTCTGCCACGGCAAGCGCTACAACCGCGAGGCGCTGGAGATCACCTACAACGGCAAGAACATCGCCGAGGTGTTGGACATGACCGTGGAGGAGGGGATGCACTTCTTCGACAGCTTCCCGGCCATCCGCAACAAGCTGCGCACCCTGTGGCAGGTGGGCCTGGGCTATATCAAGCTGGGCCAGCCGGCCACCACCCTCAGCGGCGGCGAGGCGCAGCGCGTCAAGCTGAGCAAGGAGCTGAGCCGCGTGGCCACCGGCCGCACGTTGTACATCCTGGACGAGCCGACCACCGGCCTGCACTTCGCCGACATTCAGAAGCTGCTCAAGGTGCTGCACAGCCTGGTGGACAAGGGCAACACCGTGGTGGTGATCGAGCACAACCTGGACGTGATCAAGTCGGCCGACTGGCTGATCGATCTGGGGCCGGAAGGGGGCGACAAGGGGGGCTACGTCATCGCCGAGGGGACGCCGGAGCAGGTGGTGCAGGTGGAGCGCAGCTACACTGGCCAGTTCCTGCGCCCAGTGCTGGCCGGTCATGAAGCCAAGCAGCCGGCCGAAGTGATTGCAGAATTGGAGAACGATGAATGATGAATGAGAAACCTAGCCAAGGACAGCCTAAAGCGGCAATCATCGGTCTCACCGAATTACAAATTTTGCAACAGGCAGTTGCCAACAGAGAAGCGAGACGTTCAAACGAAATGGATGGCTTTCTGAGCACGGCTGCTACACTACGGCAGCAGATTTCAGAATGGCGTGAAACCTATCAAGTCCCAGCTTCGGACTCCACAGCTTTGCTTAGGGAGATGCGGGAGGAATGGGATGGCGAGACAGACGATCTGCGTTGATGTAAACATCTATGCCCACCCTCATCCCCTCCATCACCAACGCGGCCGGTGAACGACTGGGCGCGCGGCTGGATCTGCCGCTGGAAGGCCGGCCGCTGGCCTACGCCATCTTCGCCCACTGTTTCACCTGCACCAAGAACATCAAGGCGGCCGCGCACATCAGCCGGGCGCTGAACCGCCAGCGCATCGCCGTGTTACGTTTCGACTTCACCGGCCTGGGCGACAGCGAGGGCGACTTCGCGGAGACCAACTTCACCTCCAACGTGTCCGACCTGGTCGTCGTGGCGCGCTATCTGGCGGAGAACTTCGAGCCGCCCAAGCTGTTGATCGGCCATTCGCTGGGCGGATCGGCCGCCTTGCAGGCGGCCCAACGCATTCCCTCGATCATCGGGGTGGTGACCATCGCCGCGCCCGCTGAGACCAGCCACCTGGCGCGGCTGCTGGCCCAAACCAAGGCCACCGCGGAGCTGGAGGGCGAGGCGCGCGTCACCATCGGCGGCGCCACCTTCCGGCTCAAACGCCAGTTTTTCGACGACCTGGAACAGACCAACATGCAGCGCGTCGTGGGGAACCTCAACCGCGCGCTGTTAGTGCTGCACTCACCGGCCGACCAGACGGTGGATATCGCAAACGCCATGCAGATCTTTGAGCTTGCGCGCCACCCCAAAAGCTTTGTCTCGCTGGATACGGCCGATCACTTGCTCTCCAGCCAACGCGACTCGTGGTACGCGGGCGAGGTGATCGCAGCCTGGGCCAGCCGCTGGCTGCGGCCGGCCGAGGAATAGCCGCCCGCAAATCACAAGAACCCCGCAGGTCAGACGGCAGACAGCCCTCTCCAGGCCATCATTCAGGTCCAAAGAGCTCCGTGACGATCTGCTCGATGGCTATACGGTCAGGCAGCAGCACCCAGGCGCCGCCGGGGGTGATCCAGGGGGTGGCGGCCTGCTCCAGCGTGGCGGCCCTGACCTCTCCGCTGGCCAGCGCCGAGGCCAGGGGCAGCAGGGCCAGCCCGTCGCCCGGCGTCAGATCGGTGACCACCCCGGCGCGCAGCACCCGCATCAGCTCCGGCAGGCGGGGCCAGCTCTCCGGCCGCATGGCCTTGGCCGCCAGCGCCTGGATGACCTGCAACTGGCGCGCGGAGCGACTGAAGTCGCCGTCGCTGTGCCGGGTGCGCACGTAGACCAGCGCCCGCTCGCCGTCCATGGTCTGCACGCCGGGGTCGAAACGAACGGTGGTGATGCCGTAGTCGGGCGTGGGATACTCGGTATCGACGATGGTCGCGGGTACATCGACCTCGACGCCGCCCAGGGCATCGACCGCGCGCACGAAGGTGGCAAAGTCCAGCAGCAGGTAGCGATCCACCGGCCGGCCCAGCTCCTGTTGCACGGTGCGCATGGCCAGCCGCGGGCCGGCGCCGGCGTCGGCCGGGTCATGGCCGAAGAAGAGGGCGGTGTTGATGCGCTGCTCGCCGACGCCGGGGATATCCACCCACAGGTCACGGGGGATCGACAACATGGCCGCGCCGGCGCCGTCAGCCTGACTGCCCAGCAGGATGATCGAATCGCTACGGGTCGGGCCGCTTTCATCGGCCCGCCGGTCGATGCCCAGCAGAAGCACCGACAGCGGCCGGCCGGCCGCGCTCCCCAGGCTGACCCCGCCCCCCTGCAGCGTGCGGGAGGCGCCCCACAGGCCGGCCAGCAGGGCGAAGCCCAGGCACATGCCCACCAGACCCAGCCCCAGCAGCACTGGCAGCCAGCTTGACCCGCTGCGGCGCGCCCGCCGTTGGCGGGCGCGTTCGATGATGGTGCGCCGTCGTTGATCCATAGCAGCTTAGCCCGCCAGGCGGCTGAGTTCGGCCACGAAACAGCGCGAGGAGAAGAGCATGACGAAAAAGAAGGCCAGGGCGATCCACAGATAGAGCGGCAGGCCGGCAAAGCGGCGGGGGGCGCTTTTCTTTTTCTCCTGCGGCTTGGGCAGTGCGGTCTGGCAGCGCCAACAGACGTTCTTGTCGTCCGGGTTCCAGGTTCCGCATTGGGTGCAGTTGGGCATAGATGACCTCATGAGCTTGGTCTGTCGAGAGCTGCGCAGCCTTGGGCTGAACAGCCAGGGGATCATACCACAGGTTGCGCCGGGCGAGAAAGACAGCACGGGATCAGCGATCCGAAGCCCGGTGCGGAGTCGGGGTGTCTGGCAGTTTGACTCAACACGTTCTCTTTCTTATAATGTGCTAGTCCAATGGGAACCACCTGAGGATCTCCGCATTACCCCATTTTCATGTCCATCAGTGCAGGCGGCCACGGGAACGGAACGCATCTGGCTGATGGGCGCTGTTGACCCTCGGCCTTCGTGAAATTCTGTAAGGAGACAACGATGAGACAGATTCCACCCCTCCCGCGGGCGCTTCGACCGGCGCTCAACCTCTCGCTGGCAATGGCCGTCCTGGTGCTGCTGGCCCTGGTTTTCGTCCCGGCCGCCTTGGCCGACGAGCCGATCACCGTGACGATTCTGCACACCAACGATACCCACGCCAACATCGAGCCCTGCATGGCCACCTGCAACAATGCCAATCTGGGCGGCGTCGCCCGGCGCGCCACGGCGATCCAGCAGGTCCAGGCAGAAGGGGGCAACGTCCTTCTGTTGGACGGCGGCGACTACTTCCAGGGTACCCTCTTCTTCAACTACTGGCAGGGCCAGGAAGCAGCCCACTTCATGACGGCCCTCGGCTACCAGGCGTCCGGCATCGGCAACCACGAGTTCGACTCTGGCCCGCCCGCGCTGGCCAACTTCATCAACGCGGTGCCTTTCCCCGTGACCTCGGCCAACATCGACGCTTCGGCCCAGGTCTCCCTGACCGGGTTGATCGAGCCCTACACCGTCCTGCAGACCGGCGGCCAGTCCATCGGCGTCTTTGGCCTGACCACCGAAGAGACCCCGATCATCTCCAGCCCCGGCCCCGACGTGCTCTTCACTGACCACGTGGCCGCCGCGCAGGCCACCGTGGCCGTGCTGCAAGGCATGGGCATCAACAAGATCGTCGTCCTGTCCCACCTGGGCTATGACGTGGAGATGGCGCTGGCCGCGGCTGTTCCCGGCATCGACGTGATCGTCGGCGGCCACAGCCACACCCCGCTGGGCCCCATGCCCGGCGCGATCGGCCCCTATCCCACGGTCGTCAACTCCCCCACCTCCGAGCCTGTGCTGGTGGTCAGCGCCTGGGACTGGGGTCGCTACCTGGGCCGGCTGGATGTCACCTTCAACGCCGCGGGCGTGGTGGAGAGCTACAACGGCGCCCCGATCCTGATCGATTCGAGCATCCCGGATGATCCGGCGATTGCGGCCGATGTGGTCATCTGGAAGGAGCCAATTCTGGCGCTGCAGAACACTGTCATCGGCGCCTCTGACGTCTTCCTGAACGGCAACCGCCCCGATGTGCGCATCCAGGAGACCAACCTGGGCAACCTGATCTGCGACGCCTTGCTGTGGAAGACGCAGGGCACCGGCAGCCAGATCTGCATCACCAACGGCGGCGGCATTCGCACCAGCATCCCGGCCGGCGACGTGACCATGGGCCAGGTGCTGACGGTTCTGCCCTTCGGCAACACGGTTGCCACGCTGGGCCTGGACGGCGAGTACGTGATCGATGCCCTGGAGAACGGCGTCAGCCAGTGGAGCACGGGCACCCCTGGAGGCCGCTTTGCCCAGGTGGGTGGCTTGCGCTACAGCTTCGACCCCAACCGCGCGGTGGGCGACCGCATCCTCTCGGCGGAGATTCAGAACTCCGATGGCAGCTTCAGCCCCATCGAGCCGGGCACCATCTATCAGGTGGTCACCAATGACTTCATGCGCCGCGGCGGCGACGGCTACTCAGTCTTCGTCGATCACGCCATCAACCCCTACGACACCTGGGCGGTCATGGCCGACACCGTGGTGGAATACATCCAGCAGCCGCTGAATGGCAGCGTCACCGCCGTTGACTATCCCGCGGGCGGCGAGGGACGCATCACCAAGCGCACGGCCGATGTGAGCCGCTCCCGCCGCTTCGGCGTGACTGAGGACACCTTCCTCAACGGCGCGCAGCCCTCGGTGGTCTATGGCGCGGCCCAGACCATGTGGGTCGGCTTCAACGACCAGATGCGCCCGGTGGTGAAGACCCCCTTCCCCGTGTGCGATGATGTACACACCTGCATCCCGGACAATGCCTGGGTCGATGCGGCCTATCTGTTCCTGTACGTCTTCGAGGGCCGCGGCTTCACCAACTGGGATCAGTCGACCCTGGGCGTTTCGGTGCAGCCTGTCACCGGCGACTGGGCCTCGGGCACGGCCAACTGGACCACCCCCTGGACCACCCCTGGCGGCGACATGGGCCCGGTTGACAGCACGACCCGACTGGGCAGCGCGCGCATCAACACCTGGCTGCGCCTGGATGTCACCGACGCGGTGGCGGCCATGGTGGCCGGCGATGCGGTCAACAACGGCTTCCTGGTGAGCTCGGATCCGAACAACATCCCCACCGAGGCGATGGGGCCCGATGGCCTGCTGAGCACCCGCTACGCCTTCAGCACCACCGAGTTCTTCGACGCCAGCAAGGCGGGCTACCTGCGCATCCACTATCGCACCTACGACTGATCGATGCGCTGACGGCGAGCCGGCCTGCGGCTTGCTTCCAGAATCAAACATGGGCTGCCCGCAATGGGCAGCCCATCTGTTTTTTCTGAGGTACCCCCGGCAAGATTCGAACTTGCGACACTCGGTTCCGAAGACCGATGCTCTGGTCCACTGAGCTACGGAGGCCTGGAATAGATTGTATCTTCCAGGGGAAAAGCTGTCAAATGCACCGCTGTTGCGCGTTTTCCCCGGCTGCGCTATAATCCCATGCGAGACCTCAGAAGTCGCCCTCCTATCGAGTCGGCGGCTGTCTCTAAGTATCTGTCAAAAAATAACAAGGGAACGCAGCTTCGGCCTATGCCTAACGAGGAATTTCTTGATTCGCCAACGACGCTGGAAGAGCTGATCGCCCGGCTTCCCCGCACATACAGCGACGAGGATGTCCATCTGATCCGCAACGCCTACACCCTGGCCAGCGAGGCCCACGCCGATGTGCCGCGCGCCTCCGGCGAGCCCTACATCATCCATCCGCTGGCCGTGGCCGGCATCCTGGCCGACCTGCGGCTGGACGCCAAGGCCATCGCCGCCGGCCTGCTGCACGACGTGGCCGAGGATACCAGCATCACCATCGGCGAGATCGGCAAACGCTTCGACGCCGACGTGGCGAGCCTGGTGGATGGGGTGACCAAACTGGAAAAGATCAGCCAGATCAGCACCAAACTGGGCAAGGAGGAACAGGAGGAGGAGGCTGGGGAGCGGTCGGAAGCCGGCGCGCCGGCCCGGCCCCGCCGCGAGGAGCGAGAGATGCCCCCGCCGCGCCTGCGCAGCCAGCGCGATGAGACGCTGCGCAAGCTGTTTCTGGCCATGAGCAAGGATATCCGCGTGGTGCTGATCAAGCTGGCCGACCGGCTGCACAACGTGCGCACGCTGGGCCATCTCAAGGAGCACAAGCGCCGGCGCATCGCACGCGAGACGCTGGAGATCTACGCGCCGCTGGCCAACCGCCTGGGCATCTGGCAGATCAAATGGCAGTTGGAGGACGGCGCGTTTCGCTGGCTGGAGCCGGTCGTCTACAAAAAGATCGCCAATGACCTGCAAGTGCGGCGCGTGGAGCGCGAGCAGTCCATCGCCTATGTGACCCGCATCATCCAGAACGACTTGCAGAAGCTGGGGATCGTCGCGGTGGTAGAGGGCCGGCCCAAGCACATCTACAGCATCTACCGCAAGATGCAGCGCAAGGGGATCGAGCTGGAACAGGTCTACGACACCCAGGCGGTGCGCGTCATGGTGGACGAGATCAGCAATTGCTACGTGGTGTTGGGCGCGATCCATGGCCTGTGGCGGCCGATCCCCGGCGAGTTCGACGATTACATCGCCAACCCCAAGGACAACATGTACCGCTCGCTGCACACCGCGGTGGTGGGGCCGGAAGGGCACAGCCTGGAGGTGCAGATCCGCACCTATGAGATGCACCGCTCGGCCGAGCTGGGCATCGCCGCCCATTGGCGCTACAAGGAGCAGGTCAAGCGCGATGTGGAGTTCGAGAACAAGCTGGCCTGGCTGCGCGGCCTGATGATCGACTGGCAGGGTGAGACCGCCGACGCCAGCGAGTTCGTCGATTCGATGCAGACCGACTTCTTCGCCGACCGGGTCTACGTCTTCACCCCGCAGGCCGACCTCAAGGATCTGTCGGCCGGCTCAACCCCCATCGACTTCGCCTACATGGTACACACCGAGGTGGGGCATCGCTGCCGCGGCGCGCGGGTCAACGGCAAGCTGGTGCCGCTGGACTTCCGGCTGCGCAACGGCGACATCGTGGAGATCATCACCTCCAAGCGGGGCGGGCCCAGCCGCGATTGGATGAATCCCTCGCTGCCCTACACCAAGACCAGCCGGGCGCGCGCCAAAATCCGCCAGTGGTTCCGCAAGCAGAGCCGCGAGGAGAACATCCAGCAGGGGCTGGAGACGCTGAACCGCGAGCTCAAGCGGCTGAACATCGAGCGCAGCCATGATTCCATCGCCAAGATGTTTGGCTACGACAAGGTGGACGACTTCTACGCTGCGCTGGGCTTCGGCGACATCAACACCCAACAGGTGGCCAGCAAAGTGCTGGACATGGACCGCAAGGAGAAGGAGGAGCCGGCCAGCGTCGAGGAGAGCAGTTTCATCGCAGCCCCCTACACCTCCACCGAGGGGGTGACGGTGCTGGGCGTGGCGGACCTGCTCAACCGCACCGCGATGTGTTGCAACCCCATCCCCGGCCAGGAGATCATCGGCTACGTCACGCGCGGCCGCGGCGTCACCATCCACCGGGCCTCCTGCCCCAACCTGGCCCACATGATCAAGAAAGACCCGGCCCGCATCGTGGAGGTGAGCTGGGGCCAGGCGGCCGAGAAAACCCACCCGGTACACATCCGCGTCGAGGCCTACGACCGTTCGGGCCTGCTGCGCGATATCGCCAATCTGGTGGCCGGCGAACGGATCAACATGCTCGACGCCAAAGCCACCACCGGCATCAAGGGCAATCTGGCCCAGGTGGAGGCCACCTTGCAGATCAAGGACGCCGAGCAGCTCAGCCGCATCCTGGCGCGCATCGAACGGCTGCCCAACGTCACCGAGGTGCGGCGCTGGCACGCCTGACGCCCAGACTTGGGAAGTCTCGTCGGTTCAACCCGTTTTGAACACAGCCAAAAGAAAAGGGCGTATTCAAAACGGGTTGAGATGCACCGTAGGGGCGGGGTCACCCCGCCCCTACTTCAACCCATTCTGAACACAGCCAAAAGAAAAGCGCCCTGAAATTCAGGGCGCTTTGTATTTTGGAACTTCGGAAGTCCTGGCAGTCCGCCGCCTACTGGTCAACCAGCAGCGCGGTGGGAACCGCGGGCAGGTTGGGCAGACGGGCGCTGGTCAGCGAACGCACGATCTTGGCGGCCGCCTTCTGCTCTTGCAGCCAGGCGCTGAAGCTGGGATCGCCCGCGCGCTGCTCGGTCACCTCGATGATGTGGTAGCCGAACTGCGACTTCACCGGCTCGCTGATCTGGCCGATGGGCAGGCTGAAAGCCGCCTCCTCGAACTCAGGAACCATCTGGCCGCGGCCGAAGAAGCCCAGATCGCCGCCCTGCTGGGCGCTGCCGGTGTCGTCCGAGTACTGCGCCGCCAGCGTGGCGAAGTCCTCGCCCGCGCGCAGCCGTTGGGTGATGCTGATCGCCTTGGCCAGGGCCAGCGCGCTGTCAGCCTCCGACGCATCGGCCGGCACGCTGATCAGGATGTGCCGGGCCCGCACCTGCTCGCCGCTGGTGGGCATCTGATCGCCCAACTGCTCGGTCACCTTGGTGCGCAGGATCTCGGCGCTGATCAGGCTGGTGTACAGGGCGCGTGCATCGGCCTTGGAGATGTTGGCGCCCTGGCTCACGTTGTTCAGCAACTGCTCCAGGCCGGCGTCGAACTCGGTCACCGTCTGCACGTGGCTGGTGGGCGTCGGCTCAGGCACGACTGTGGGCACGGTCAACGTGCTGGCCACGGTGCTGGTGGGGGTCGGCGATGGCGTGGGAGAGGGCGTGGCCGTGGCCGCAGCCAGCGCCTCGGCCGTGGCCGTGGCGTCGGGAGCAGTCACAAAGCCCTGCTGCGAGGCGATCAACGACTCCAGTCGGGCCTGCACCTCAGCATCGCTGACGGTGATGTTGTTGCTGGCCGCCACCTGGCGCAACAGCTTCTCTTCGATCATCTGCTCCAGGACCCGGTTGGTGGCTGCTTCGGAGCTGGCCAGGTTGCCGCGCATTTCCTGGATCTGCGAGGTGAAGAAGCCCTGGGCGCCGCCGGGGTCGATCTGATCCTGGTATTGCAGCAGGCTTTGGAGCTGGCTGATGCGCTGGAACTGGTCGAAACGGGTCAGCTTCCACAGGTCGCCCGTGCGGATCGACTCATTGTTGACCTTGGCCACGGTGGTGTTGGGAATGATCACCGACTGATAGAGCAGTCCGACCACCAACACCAGCAGGGCCAGAGCCACGACCACACCGACGACGATGGTCAACTTGCGAGCGCGCTCGCGCTCAGCCTTGGTCATCGCGGCTTCTTTGCGCGACGGCTCGGTGCGCTCTACTCTGCGTCGCTTTGCCATAGTTTGCTACTCGCTCAGTTGCCGCTGTAGAGCCGGATATGCTCGCCGGTGTAGGGCAGCAGCGCCATGAAACGGGCGCGCTTGACGGCCGTGGAGAGCCGGCGCTGGTGCTTGGTACACAGATTGGTCTTGCGCCGGGGGCGGATCTGCCCCCGCTCGGTGAGGAAGCGCTTCAACGTATCGGTTTGTTTGTAGTCGATCTGTTTGGAGCTTTCAGCGCAGAAGATGCACACCCGGCGGGTGCGCACCTGCTGGGGGCGGCGCTTGCGCGCGCCCGCCGGCCCACCGGGGCCGGACCGTCCGCCAGACGACCGCTCGTATGGTTCAGGCATGGTGCTATCCTTTGTCAAAAGTCAATGTCGTTGTACTCATCGTCGGCCACATAGGAGCGACCATCCAGGATGATCATCTCGTTGGCCACCAGCTCAGTGCGAAAGTGCTTGACTCCGCCGGCATCATCCCAGCTACGGGTCTGCAACCGGCCTTCGATGTAGACCTGCGAGCCTTTGCGCAGGTGCTGGTTGCAGATCTCGGCCAGGTTGCCCCAGGAGACGACGTTGAACCACTCGGTCGCTTCCTTGCGTTCGCCTTCTGAGGTGCGCCAGCCGCGGGTCACTGCGACACTGAACGAGGTCACCGGCTTGCCGCTGGGGGTGTAGCGCATCTCCGGCTCACTGCCCAGGACGCCGATGATCAACACCTTGTTCAGTCCTCTAGTCATCTTCGCTCGTCCTTTTTCTCTCAGCGGATGGATTACTCACCCTGGCGCACAAAGATATAGCGCAAGATTCGCTCGTGCAGCCGGATGTTGCGCTCCACCTCGGCCAATGCCGAGCCGGCGAGCCGCAGAGTCATGACCACATAGCTGCCTTCGCTGTGCTTGTCGATGGCAAACGCCAGCTTGCGACGGCCCCATACGTTGGTCTGAAGCACCTCGCCCCCCTGAGCGCCGATCCAGGCTGTCACCTGCTCACTGATGCTGGTGACAGCATCGGTGTCGGCCTCGGGATGAACGATAAACATAAGCTCATACTCGTTCACGTGCAGTTACCTCCTTTCCTTGGGATTTACCCACGGTCAACCGGCGATCTGAACGAGGAATCGCTTGGGCCGTGGGCGAAAAGTAACGAGGGCCGGAATGGGCTTCCGATGCCCTCGCTGCACAAGGGGCAATTTTAGCATAGTGTGAGCGATGGCGCAAAACTGGGAGGGCGTGAAACGTGAGGCGTGAAACGTGAGGCGTGAGGCGCAGCTATTCGCTGCTAACGAAACGGTCTTTGGGTCACGGGTTACGGGTTACGTCAAGCATGCAGTGCAAAGACGGACATTCTACGGACACAAACCCCACGAGCACGTTCACGCTTCACGTTTCACGTTTCACGCATCACCCATTTTGCCAAAACCTGAACCGCATGTATAATGCCTTTCGTCAGTCACGGGGCGTAGCGCAGCTCGGTAGCGCGCACGGTTCGGGTCCGTGAGGTCGGAGGTTCAAATCCTCTCGCCCCGACTGCATCAAAAACGCCCTCGCTTTATGCGAAGGCGTTTTTGTATCCATCGATCATCAAGTCTATGCTGGATACGATTGATCCACACGGAGCGAATAATGAAAGTCTACGATTTCAAAGTGCTGCTGGAGCCGGATGAAGAAGCTGGTGGGTATGTGGTTACCTGTCCAACCTTACCGGGTTGCTATACCCAAGGTGACACGATCGACGAGGCTATTGATAACATCAAAGAGGCGATCTTGCTCTGCCTTGAGGATCTTCAAACCCAACAACTCCCCCTCTTCGATAGTTCCAAGACCCTTATCAGCAGTGTCGCCGTAGCTATATGAGCCTAAAATTACCCATTATCTCGGGCCGTCAAGCCGCGCGAGCCTTCGAACGCATTGGCTATCGTGTAGTCCGCAGGCGAGGAAGCCACATCCGACTCCGAGATGATCAGAACCCCAAACATTTGCCTCTAACAATTCCAGATCACCGCGAGCTGAAGCCGGGTTTGTTGCGCCAATTGCTTAGAGACGCCGATGTGACCATTGAGCAGTTTTTGGAATTGCTCTAATCGAAACGATCACAAGGTAGCCATATCTTGACGCCTGTCAGCTCCGCGCCACGGCCTGCAGCGCGACCAGTTGGCAGATCTCGCGCAGCGCGGTCTCGGCGTCCACTTCTGCGGCGCGCGCTTCGGCCACCAGCTCCCACAGCGTCAGCCCGATGGGGTCAGCGTCCCCCAGATCAACCTCGACGCCGGCGCGGGCCAGCCGGCTCTGATACTTGCTGGCCAGCGACAGGGCCGGCAGCGCCCGCGGCACACTCTCCAGCACCGAGACCGGCTTGCCACCTGCCCCCGGCAACGCGCCACCTGCCCCCGGCAACGCGCCACCTGCCTCCGCCTCCTTGATCGCGGCCCAGTTGGCCAGCACCTCCTCCACGCTGCTGACCGCCACGTCGCCGAAGACGTGCGGATGGCGGCGGATCAGCTTCTGGCACACCTGCTCCATCACCTGCGGCCAGCGGAAACGCTCCTCCTCGGCCGCGACCTGCGCCAGCATGGCCAGCGTCAGCGTCGCATCGCCCAGCTCCTCGCCGATCTGCGCGTCATCCTCCCGATCCAGCGCCTCCAGCAGCTCGTACAGCTCCTCCAACAGATCCTTGCGCAGCGTCTGCAAGCTCTGTTCGCGGTCCCAGGGGCAGCCCTCCGGCGCGCGCAAGTGGGCCACGATCTCCTGCAGGCGGCTGAACGCGGCGTAGGGGCCGGCCGGCGGCACGTAGAGCGTGGTCAGGTGATCGAAGTCCACGCCGCGGTCCAGCTCGAAGAGTGGCAGGGTGCGCATGTGCTGCTGCGCCGTGCCGGCCGCGGCCAGCACCGTCACCAGGTGCTGCTCGCCGTAGCTGGGCAGCAGGATCAGCTTGACGTCGCTGGCCAGGGCGCGGCTGTAGCACTGCGCCAACAGCGCCGGCCGCGAGGTGTCGAAGGGGGGCGCATGGCCCGCGGCCGCCACCATGGCGTCCACCACCTGCAAGCCGTCGCGCGCCAGCGGATCGATGCCTAGCGCCAGGCAGGCTGGCTCGACAAAGCTGACGCCGCTCAGCACCCGCACCGCCAGCCCCCGGGCCGCGGCCAGCTCACGGATCAGCCAGGTGGTGGTCTCGCCCACGGCCGGATCGCCCGGCACGGCGTAGATCACCCCCTGCGGCCGGCTGCCCAGGCGGATGATCTCGGCCGCGATCTGCTGATAGATCGAGGCGAAATCGTCCGCGCCGCTGTAGATCGCGTCGAAGCTGTGGATGGCCAGCTCCGACGGCAGCGCGGCCAGGGTGGGGTGCTGCTCAGTGCGCACGTAGAGCTCCTCGGCCGCGTGCAGGAGATCCCAGGCCGCTTTGGTCAACAGGCCAGGATCGCCCGGCCCCAATCCGACGATGGTGATGGTGGTCAATGCAAATGCTCCAGGGTAGCTCGGTCGGCCCCTGCCGGGGTGCTGTGCCAAGGCCGGCCACAGCGTTTGATGAGATCGCCTTTTCGCTCGGGCCGGTCTCCGACCGAGCCCGACCCTGCGCGCCACAGCAAGCGCCGCACAAGGACACGATTTCGCTCGGGCCGGTCTCCGACCGAGCCCGACCCTGCGCGCCACAGCGAGCGCCGCACAAGGACACGATTATAACGCAGAGGCCCGATGCAGCCAAACCGCATCAGGCCTCTCACCTCCCAGCCACTCATCCTTCATCCTTCATCATTCATCCTTCATCCTTCATCCTTCATCCCTCACCGCCCTCCCCCCGGCCGCCGCATGAACGTGTCGCCGATCACCTGCACCGCGTCATCGCCGCGGTTGGCGATGTAGACCCGGTTGGTGGCCGGGTTGACGCCGATCATGCCAGGATCGTGGCCCACGGCGACGGTGGCCAGCACCGCCAGCGTCGGGCCGTCGATCACAGTCACGGAATTCTGGGCGCTGTTGGCCACGAAGACGTGCCCGGTGGTGGGGTTGACCGCGATGCCGGTGCCACCCTGCGCGCCGCCGTCGCCCACCGATACCGTGCCGATGCGGCTGGCGCCGCTGAGCGCCAGGCTGTACACCGCCACCCGGTCAGGCGAGCCGCCCGCCAGCGCGTAGAGCACGTACATGCGATTGCGGGCTGCGTCCACGGTCAGGGCAAAGGGCATGCCGCCGACGGCGGTGGTCTGCGGCCAGAGCCGGGTGTTGGTGCTGGTGTCGAAGACGTTGATGGTGCCGGTGTCGCGGTTGCTGACATAGGCCCGCTGCAAACCTGGATGCACATCCAGGCCGAACGCGCCGCTCTGCGCCTCCATGGTGGTGACCAGCGCGTTGGTCGCGCCGTTGATCACCGCCACCCGGCCGCCGCTGTGCAGGGTGACGTAGGCCCGGTTGAGGGTCTCATCCACCGCCACGTAGGCGGGCTGGCCGTAGCCCAGCGGCGTGAAGTTGACGGTGGCCAGCAGCGCGCCGCTCGCGCCGTCGAAGATGGTGACTGTGTTGCTGGCGTAGTTGGCCACGTAGACCTTGTTGGTGACGCGGTTGATCGCCACGCCGAAAGGCTCGCTGCCGCTGGCATAGCTGGCCAGCACCGCGTTGGTCGCGCCATCGACCTTGAACAGCTTGCCCGTGGTCTTGCTGGCGATGTAGACCCGGTTGGTGGCCGGGTTGACGCCGA
>JACSRL010000691.1 GCA_014879765.1 Anaerolinea sp.
TGCGCAGACGAAGACCATGCCGCACGAGAAAAACCCGGTTTCTGAACGACGGGCTGAGCAGTTACCCCGTGAGTTAGAACGTCGTAGTCTCGAGGCATTCATCGAGCGCAAGCGTCGCTTGACGATCCTGGACATTGCCGATCTCCAGGATCGCTACGGCGTGCGCAGGGCGCGCGACCTGACGCAGCGCATAGAGACCAAAGCTGTTTGCAGTCATCCAGCATGGGAAGAGATGATCGAATGGGAACGCCTGGAAACGTATCTGGGACAGCTCAATCAGTGGCAGATCGAGCTCCGCTGACACGGTAACTGGATCATGACTGACAAGTTCGACATTCCTCAGGACAGAATTGCAGAGTACTCGCGCCGGCGCCACATTCGACGGCTATCGGTGTATGGTTCTGCTTTACGCGCCGACTTCAACGAGGAAAGCGACATCGACATCCTGGTGGAGTTTGAGCCGGGCCACGTACCTGGCCTATTCGGCATCGCTCGCATGGAACGCGAGCTGTCAACGCTGCTGGGTAGCCGGAAGGTTGATCTCAGGACACCCGAAGACCTGAGCCGTTACTTCCGCCAAGAGGTGCTCCAGGAGGCAGAACCCCAGTATGTTCAAGGATGATGCACCCCGGCTTCGTCACATGCTGGATGCTGCCTACGAGGCCGAAGTGTTTACACAGGGCCGCACGCGTGCAGATCTAGACAATGACCGCATGCTGGTCATGGCATTGGTGAAGGAAATCGAGATCATTGGCGAGGCCGCCTACCAGGTCTCCGCGGCAACGCGAGAACAATTGCCGGATGTACCTTGGGAGGACATTATCGGAATGCGCCATCGCTTAGTACATGCCTACTTCGACATCAATCTTGACATCCTCTGGGAAACCTTGCAGCAAGATCTACGTCCGCTGGGTGAGACCCTGCAAGAAATCATCAGGACATTCTGAACCTGGCTGGGGTGGTCTTGGATAATCGAACCGACAGCTCCTGAGGGCGCTTCGTGCTGTCAGACGGTTAATTTATTTTCTGGGAGGCCTCAATACCGCCCCATCTCCTCCACCAACGGCGTCAGCAGCTCCAGCTTCCACGGCTGCATGCGCGGGGCGACGGAGCAGGCGGTGCTGAGGATGTAGCCGCCGCCTGGCATGCCGGTGCGGATGCGGTCGGCCGCTTGGGCGATGACCTGCCCGGCGCTGGCGGCCATCAACAGCTCCACCGCGTTCATGTTGCCCTTGATGAAGGCGCGCTCGCCGATCTGCGCCTTGGCGTCTTTGAGCTCCACGTTGCCCAGCGGCGGCGGATCCAGGGTGTCGATGCCCTCGGTTCCGGTCTCCAGCATCAGCTCCAGCCGATCGCCGATGCTGCCGCAGGTGTGGGTGTAGATCGGCACACCCTCGGCCTTGACCGCCTCGGCCACGCGCCGCTCGAAGGGCAGCACGTAGCGTTTGTACATGCGGGGGGAGAGCAGCGGCCCGCCGGCGAAGGCCGACGAGATCAGCACCGCATCGACGCCATGCCGCGCCTGTGCCACGGCCCACGCTGCCGAGGCCTCGGTCAGCCGCTCCAGCAGCGCCAGCGCCTTGCCGGGGTCCTCCAGCAGGCTGGTCAGCGCCGGCTCGTAGCCGAACAGCTCCATGTAGTGCGTGAAGGGGGAGAAGACCTCGCCGTGTACCGATACCTCGTTCCCCACCCTGGCCTTGACCAGGTCGATGGTGCGAAAAAAGTAGTCGGGGGACTCGGCCAGTGGACCGGGCCGGGCCTTGCCGTCCAGCCACGGCACGTGATAGGTGTTCCACACGTAGCCGCGCAGATCGTCGATGAAATCCAGGTCGTCGGGGTCGATCCGCTCGAAGCTGGCGCGGGTCGGGCGCGCAGGCTCAGCCGGCCGGTGCTGGGCATTGTCATCCCAGGGCACGAGGGTCACATCGCCGTTGCGCCAGGTCAGCAGTTCCCCATCGTCGGTCTCGGCCACCGACTGCACCTGATCCAGCAGATCGGCCGGCCGGCCGGGCAGGTTGATCAGAATGCCGTCGAAGCGATAGCGCCGCTGCAACTGCACCAGCGCCTCGGCAAAGCCCTCACTGGTGAACCAGATTTCGTGCGGCTTCAGCGGTGTGTTCAGAAAATAATGCCCAAGGGCCAACTGGCACATCACCGGCACCCGGTCAGGCAGCCGATGGCGCATGGCCAAAGCGATACGTTCACGTCCGTTCATGGTCTTGGTAAGATGGCGAGTTAACGGTTGTGGACCACAGCATGGCGATAGCCCATTTCGAGCCAGGCAAGCAAGAGATCATCTCGCGTCACCGCCTTCGGAGCATCGTTGAAGTATGGATCGTTGACAAAGATATGTGTCTGGTCGTAGCCCACCATCACTACCGAATGGAACGTATCGACCCCAAGCCAGTACGGCAATTCACCAGTGCGTACCAAGACGATCACCGGCTGATCCTCATCGATCGCGGTCTCAAGCATCTCCCATGTCCCCTCGCCATAGTCCACTGCGATATCTCGCCCCGCCAACCGAGTAATCCGACTGGCCGGCGCTCCAAACTCTCCCACATCAAGCAATCGCAACAGCTCTGAATAGGGCAACGGGCGCTCGATATAGTCGAGAACCATCGCCGCACACGCTGCCAGGCAATCGGCCTCCTGTCGCATCCTATGCAATGGAAC
The DNA here is from genome assembly GCA_014879765.1 of Anaerolinea sp. Lineage (GTDB taxonomy): Bacteria > Chloroflexota > Anaerolineae > JAAEKA01 > JAAEKA01 > JAAEKA01. Next base: position 2,677 of record JACSRL010000691.1, read on the forward strand.
GTTCAACAAGCGCCCTGGCATTGCGTTTGATATCCTCGATCAGCAGACTGTTGGTTAGCAGTTGACCGTTTTGTGCATCTACATCGATGGTTCCGACCTGCCCCAGTCGCCCTTGGGGCAACACCGCCAACTGAACCGGCACGCGCCACAGCAATCGATCAGCTTCTACCACCAGGTTCGGTTCGTCGCCCGCCATGTGGTCGCTGATATGGTCGACGACATATCCGGTCACTTTCTGCCGCGCCACAAACGCCGAAACGTTGAGACTGGCCTGGATGCGAATGTCCACCTGCACTTGACCGCGGTTCGCATTCTTGGTATGAAAAGCAACTGTCATAGCGTCACCCTGTTGTTCTGTTCAATAAAACCACTGGATTGTCACTCATGCAACAAGATCATACACCATCGACAGGAGATAGCCAAATGAAATCGGATCGGCAAGTGGTGATCGGTCTCGAAACTCCATTCGCTGTTTACCGTTTACTGGTAACTGCTCAGCCGGCGGGTACGAACACGTGGATTGAGTAGGCTGCCGTATCGAAATCACGTGTTCGCACCCGCCGGCTGAGCAGTTACG
>JACSRL010000692.1 GCA_014879765.1 Anaerolinea sp.
GGTCGGCCCCTCCGGGGTGCTGCGCAAAGACCGGCCAGAGCATGAGGAGCGTGAGGCTGGCTCGGTCGGAGACCGGCCAGAGCGCACATCATTCATCCTTCATCCTTCATCGTTCATCCTTCACCCTTCATCCTTCATCCTTCAATGGGTCTCCTACGGTCTGGAGGCGGGCAACCAGTGGCGCGCGGGCAATCTTCAGCCGGCATCGACCGTGGACAGCGACGGCGGGATCAAGGGCATGGAATTCGATGTCTGGCAGGAGGAGCGGCTGCTGGGCCGGGTGTCCATCCCCCTCTCCGGCGAGCACAACGTGCGCAACGCGCTGGCTGCGCTGGCCGCGACCCATCTGGCAGGCTATGACGTTTTTTCTAAGCTCCGTGAAAACCTTAAATTATCACGAATTTTTGCAGGTACCAAAAGACGACTTGAAGTTATTGGCAACAATGGTGGTATAATCATCCTTGACGACTACGCGCACCATCCCACTGAGGTGCGAGCAACGCTGGGCGCGGCACGGCAACGCTTCCCCCGCCGGCCGATATGGGTTCTGTTTCAGCCCCACACTTACAGCCGCACCCGGGCGTTGCTAGACGAATTTCGTGACAGCTTTGAAAACGCCGACCACGTGCTCATCACTGACATCTACGCTGCCCGCGAGCACGACACGTTGGACATTTCCGCGCTGGACGTCGTCCGGCGACTGGCGCATCACCCCGACGCGCGCTACGCCGGCGATCTGGACGCCGCTACCCGCCTGCTGTTGGCTGAGTTGCAGCCGGGCGATCTGCTGATCACGCTGGGCGCCGGCGACGGCGACCGCGTGGGGCGGCAGGTGCTGGCGGGTCTGGCGGCGGGTCTCGATACGGCGGCCTACTCGACCAGCGGTCTCGATACGGCGGCCTACTCGACCGGCGGCGGCCAGGCGGCGGCGGGTCTCGATACGGCGGCCTACTCGACCAGCGGCGGCCAGGCGGCCTACTCGACCGGCGGCGGCCAGGCGGCCTACTCGACCTACGAGGCGTTGGCTGCGGCTATCGCTGGGGAGACCGGGCTGGCGCTGCGGCGGGATGAGCCGCTGGCCAGCCACACCACCCTGCGGGTGGGCGGCCCGGCTGACCTGTTCGTGGCGGTGAGCACCGTCGAGGATCTGATGGCCGTGCTGGCGCGGGCGCGGGAGTTCGCTGTGCCGGCCCTGGTGCTGGGCGGCGGCAGCAATCTGCTGGTCAGCGACCGCGGCGTGCGCGGCCTGGTGGTGGCCAACGGCTGCCGGGCTGTGCGCCGCCACGAGGGCAACGTGCTGTGGGCCGAGGCTGGCGCCAACCTGGCCGGCGTGGCGCGCCAGGCCATGCGCTGGGGCCTGGCCGGCCTGGAATGGGGCGTCAGCGTGCCGGGCACGGTGGGCGGCGCGCTGGTGGGCAACGCCGGCGCACACGGCGGCTGTGTGGCCGACAGCCTGTTGCGCGCGACGCTGCTGAACCCCGATGGCAGTCTGACCGAGTGGCCCGCGGCGCGCTTCGCCTACAGCTACCGCAACAGCGCCCTGAAGAGCCTGCTGCGCTCCAGCGCCGAACAGTCGCTGTCAACCGGCGCCGGTCGGGCAGACCGCCGTGCCGAGACCCTCCCGGTGGTGCTGACCGCAGCCTTCCAACTGCAAGAGGGCGTCGCCGAAGAGATGGAGGCGCGCGCCGCCGGCTTTTTATTACACCGGCGCAGCACGCAGCCGGTGGAGGCCAGCGCCGGATCCACCTTCCAGAACCCGCCCGGCGACTACGCCGGCCGGATCATCGAGGCCCTGGGCTTGAAGGGGCACGCGGAGGGCAATGCGGCCTTCTCCACCGTCCATGCCAACTTCGTCGTCAACCAGGGCGGCGCCAGCGCAGCCGATGTGGCGGCCTTGATCAACCGGGCGCGCCAGGCGGCCTGGCAACAGTTGGGCGTCGAGCTGACGCCGGAGATTCTTTTCGTGGGCGACTGGGCAGAGCCGCCGTTGAAGGCGCTGGAACCGCGCAACGCTTGGGACAATCAGGCGCCAGCGCAGGACAGGCCGGGTGCTGAGGTGATCGCGTGAGCAAGCTGCGGGTCGGTGTGCTGTTTGGCGGGCGTTCAGGCGAACATGAGGTAAGCCTGCGTTCGGCGCGTTCGGTGGTCGCCGCCTTCGACCGGGCGCGCTACGAGGTGACGCTGCTGGCCATCGACAAGCAGGGACGCTGGCTGACGGGCCAGGACGCGGCCGGCCTGCTGGCCCCTCCCTCCGAGGCGTCAACAGCAGCGTCCGACACGCTGGCGCTGCACGCCGGGGCGCTGCGCAGCTTGATACCGCAGGCCGAGTCGCTGCGCAGCCTGGATGTGATCTTCCCGGTGCTGCACGGCCCGCTGGGCGAGGATGGCACCGTCCAGGGGCTGCTGGAGCTGGCCGACCTTCCCTACGTGGGCTGCGGCGTGGCCGCTTCGGCCGTGGGCATGGACAAGGCGATCTGCAAGGCGGTCTTTGCCGCTCACGGGCTGCCCCAGGCCCCCTGGCTGGCGCTGAAGCGCCAACGCTGGCAGGACGCGCCCGCTGCGACGCTGGACGCCATCGAGGCGCAGTTGCCCTACCCGCTCTTCGTCAAGCCGGCCAATCTGGGCTCCAGCGTGGGCATCAGCAAGGCCGCTGACCGGGCCAGCCTGCGCCAGGCGCTGGACCAGGCGGCGCGCTACGACCGCAAGCTGGTGGTCGAGCAGGGCATCGACGCGCGCGAGATCGAGGTCAGCGTGCTGGGCAACGACCAGCCGGCGGCCTCGCTGCCGGGCGAAGTTATCCCCAGCCGCGAGTTCTACGACTACGCGGCCAAGTATATCGACGACGACTCGCGGCTGCTCATTCCGGCGCCGTTGACCGCCGAGCAGACGGCCAAGGTGCAGCGGCTGGCCGTGGCCGCTTTTCTGGCCATCGACGGCGCGGGCCTGGCCCGGGTAGATTTTCTGCTGGACCGCCAGAGCGGCCAGCTTTACCTGAACGAGGTCAACACCCTGCCTGGCTTCACCTCCATCAGCATGTATCCCAAGCTGTGGGCGGCCAGCGGCCTGCCCTTCGAGTCGCTGGTAGATCGGCTGGTTGAGCTGGCGCTGGAGCGCCACCAGGACAAGAGCCGCAACGAGACCTCCTTCAGCTAACCAACCCACCGCTGTGGCCGGTCTCTGACCGAGCCGACCCTTCACCGCTGTGGCCGGTCTCCGACCGAGCCGACCCTTCACCGCTGTGGCCGGTC